>CAZZCM010000076.1:0-4153 GCA_964652445.1 uncultured Muribaculaceae bacterium
AAAGTTAAACCCCGTAATTATAAATGTTTAAATAATTGAGGGAATATGTTAAAATATAGTTAGGTGATGATATCATGAAAAAAATAATACTAGTAGACGGAAACAATCTTTTATTTAGAAGTTATTATGCAACCGCTTATAATGGAAATTTTATGAATAATAGTAAAGGTTTTCCTACTAATGCTTTGTTTGGATTTACGAACATGATTAATAAAATTATTAATGAGGAAAAACCAGAATATATTATTGTGGCCTTTGATAAAGGGAAGACATTTAGACATGAAAAGTATGATGTTTATAAAGATGGTAGAGTGGAAACTCCAAATGAACTTAAGATACAATTTCCAATAGCTAAAAAGTTACTTACAGCCATGGGAATTAAATATTATGAAATTGATAACTATGAGGCTGATGATATTATCGGCACTTTTAGTGAATATTGTAATAAAGATTCTGATTATGTTGGGACAATTATTAGTAGTGATAAGGATTTACTACAATTAATTTCAGACGATGTTGATATTAAGCTACTTAAACAAAAAGATTATATTCGTTATAATAAAGATTCCTTTGAACAAGAATATGGCATTAAACCAATTAACGTTATTGATTTAAAAGCCCTTATGGGTGATGCTTCAGATAATATTCCAGGAGTTAAAGGCGTGGGCGAAAAAACGGCCTTAAAACTACTCCACGAATATAAGACATTGGATGGTATTTATGAAAATATTGATAAGATAACTGGTAAATTAAAAGAAAAACTTATTAACGATAAGGATAATGCTTACATGAGTTATGATTTAGCTACTATTGTTAAGAATGTTCCTATGGATATCGATATCAATGATATTAAGTATAGAGACGCAGATAAAGAGGAGTTAAATCGTTTATATGAAGAATTAGAATTTTATTCCTTTCTTAAAAAAAATAAAAAAGTAGAAGAAAAAAAAGCCCCAGAAATTAAAGTAATTAAAGACGTTTCAGAACTTAACATCAACGGTGAGGTAGCAGTTTGTTTAGAAGTCTTTGGTTCTAATTACCATAATTCACCAGTTTTAGGTATGGGTATTTATAATAAAGAAATTAGTGCATTTATTCCAGTATCTGTTTTAAAACAAAATCCCTCATTTTTAACAGCTAACGTTAAATATACTTATGATGTTAAAAAGTTAATTGTAGCTTTAAAACATTTAGGTATTGAAGCTTCTAATTTTGCTTTTGATACGATGATTGCCGGTTCTTTACTTGATTATAACGTTAAGGATGATATGGCCTATTTAGCCAATGAAATTGATGAAAAATTAGACTTTTATGAGACTATTTATGGAAAATTTATTCATTTAAAAATGCCAAATGAAGAAGAAATTTCCAAGTCGCATATTTTGAGGGCTAAATTCATTTATGAAACTAAAGAATTTTTCGAAGAAAAACTTAAATCTGAAAAGGTTTATGATTTATATCACAATATTGAATTACCTTTGGCTTTTGTTTTGGCCGATATGGAATTTACAGGTGTTAAAGTTGATGAGGATAAACTCATTTCGATGGGTGAAGATATTCAAATTAAACTCGAACTTTTAACTAATGAAATTTATAATATGGCAGGTTGTGAATTTAATATTGCTTCGCCAAGTCAATTATCCGAAATTTTATTTGAAAAATTAGGACTTCCTCATGGTAAAAAAACTAGTAATGGTTACTCAACAGCCGCCGACGTTTTACACAAAATTAAAGATAAACATCCGATTGTGAATCTAGTTTTGGATTATCGCATGTTATCTAAGCTTTATAGTACTTATATTGAGGGACTTCGTGGGTATATTGTCGATGGTAAAATTCATACAATTTATACACAAAATTTAACCCGTACAGGTAGACTTTCATCAATCGAACCTAATTTACAAAATATCCCAGTTAGGGACGAACTTGGAAGATCAATCAGAAAGGCTTTTGTTCCAGTAAACAATTATATTTTAGGAGCGGATTATTCCCAAATTGAACTTCGTATTTTGGCTCACATTGCAGATGTCCCAGCTTTAGAGAAAGCTTTCAATAACGATGTAGATATTCATGCGAAAACAGCTAGTGATATTTTTGATGTTTCAATAGATTTGGTTACTCCTAAGATGCGTAGAGTAGCCAAAGCCGTTAATTTTGGAATTATTTATGGTATTAGTGGTTTTGGTTTAGGTGAAAACTTAGATATTAAAGCCACCCAAGCAAAAAAGTTTATTGATACTTATTTAGAAACTTATCCTGGTATTAAGGAGTATATGAATAATACGATTGCTTTAGCCAAGGAGCAGGGTTACGTCAGAACCTTATTTAATCGTAAAAGAAATATTCCAGAACTTAAAAATCCTGTTTATACGATTAGACAAAGTGGAGAAAGAATAGCTTTAAATACACCAATACAAGGAACTAGTGCGGATATTATTAAATTAGCCATGGTTAAAGTTTATAACGCTTTTAAGGAAAGGAATCTTAAAAGTAAAATGATTATTCAAGTTCATGATGAACTCATCTTTGATGTAGTGGCCGATGAATTAGATATCGTTAAAGAAATCGTAACAGATATTATGGAAAATGTTTACGAACTTGAGGTACCATTACGAGTAGATGTTAATTATGGTAAAAACTGGTTTGAAGCTAAGTAAGTAGAATATAATGATAGGGGGAGATTATGAGTAAAGTAACAAGGGTGTTGATGCACAGTTTTATAACAAATATTATTTTAGCTTTGATTAAAATTGTTTCCGGTTTGCTTGGAGCTTCTGGAGCTTTAATTGCGGATGGTGTTCATTCGCTTAGTGATACGGTTACCGATGTTTTTGCAATTATAGGACATAAACTTTCTAGAAAACCAGCTGATTATGAACATCCTTTTGGACATGGAAAAATCGAATATATTACTTGTATTGTAATTGGTTTTGTAGTTATGATTATGGGTTTTTCAATTATTTATGGAGCGATTTTTGAAAAACCAGTTATTCCAAATGTTTTAACCGCAATTATTGGAGTTATTGTCATTTTAGTTAAACTTTTTTTAGCGCAGTATATCTTGAAAAAGGGCAAAAAGTATGACAGTAATATTTTGATGGCCTCGGGGAGAGAAAGTTTTTCTGATGTTATTAGTTCAGTAGTTGTTTTAATTTCCATTTTACTTTCACAATTAGGTAGAATAAATAATTTATTTATATATGCCGATACATTGGCAATGTTTATTATTGGTATACTAATTTTAAGAATTGCCTATAATATATTTAAAGAAAATTTTAGTGGCTTACTTGGTGAACAAGTAATGAATGATGATTATATTAAACAAATAGAGAAAATCATTTATCTTGCAGAAGATATAAAAGGAATTGATTCATTGATAGTTTTAAAATATGGCTCTACTTACCAAGTAAATTTGGAAGTTGGCATGGATGAAAACATCGTACTTAAGGATGCCCATGCAGTACTTGATAGGATTGAGGATAGTTTGAAAAAATTTGATTCTAGAATTGGACATATAATCATTCATGTTAATCCTTATAAATGTTGACTTTGATTTTAAATCATGTTAATATTAATTTAGAAATCGATGAGGAAGAATAGTAGTATAAGTGATTATTTATAGAGAGTTAGTGAATGGTGGAAACTAACAATATGTCTTATACGAATCTACTTCTGAGTGGAAATTAATCATTTCCCGGTCTTTGGCCGTTATTTTTAATCAAGACTATGAATTAGGATGGTACCGTGATTATTCACTCCTATGCACATAGTCGTTTTATTTTTAAAAGAAGGAGGAAGCAAATGAAAGAATTATTCGAAATGAAAGAAAAATTAAAAGCCGAATTACATGATCTTATTTATCAAATTGAAAGAGAAAAGATTTATGGAGATGCCTCCGTAGTCCAAGAGTTGGAAGAAAGTTTATCCGATGTAAGAAGTAAATACGCAAAATGCTTGATGCAAATAAAATTAACGGAAAGCTTTTATATTAGAAATAATACAGAAGAAGACACATTAGAAAGAGGGAAGCAAAAATGATAGATATTAAATTGATAAGAGAAAATAGAGAGTTAGTTAAGAAAAACATTAAGAAGAAATTCCAAGATAAAAAGTTGCCTTTAGTTGATGAGGTATATGAGCTTGATAAAGAGTG
>CAZZCM010000077.1:0-1678 GCA_964652445.1 uncultured Muribaculaceae bacterium
CTAACTTCTCCCATATCATATCTACCTTTTACCTTAGGTGTAATCATTCCCATAAGTTTTCCCATGTCCTTCATGCTTTCTGGTTTAACTTCATTAAAAGCCTCATCGATAATAGCTTTTACTTCATCTATAGATAATTGTTCAGGTAAATATTTTTCCAATATTTCAATTTCTCTTTGGGTCTTAGAAATTAAATCTTCTCTACCACCTTTTTCAAATTCAACAATGGATTCTTTTCTTGTTTTAATTTGTTTAGCAATTACTGAAATGACCTCTTCGTCAGAAAGCTCCTTTTTCGTATTTAACTCTTCCATTTGAATAGCTCCTTTAACCATTCTAATAACAGCTAAAGTTTCTTTATCCTGAGCTTTCATAGCAGCTTTTAAATCTTCTAAAATTTGATTTCGCATAATACCTTCCTTTCAAAAATAAGCAGTTGAACTGCTTATCTATCATATCTCCTTGACATTCTTTCTCTTTTGCGAGTATTTTTAATGCCTTCTTTTTTAGCATTTCTTCTTTTAACTCCAGGTTTCAAATAACCTTGTTCTCTTTCTTTAAGTCTTGCACGGGAGCCATCTTTATCCATTTTTAAGTTTCTAAGAGCACCTTCAACGTTGCCATTACGTACTACTACTTTTGTCATAAAAATCCCTCCCTTCTTGCACTACATACAATTATAACACCCTTTTTGGCTATTTTCAAGCAAAATTCCAGCAATTTAAGAAAAAAGAAGCTTTTATTTCAAAGCTTCTAATTCATCTTTAGTAAGTCCAGTAAATTCAGTAATTAAATTTGTATCCATATTATTATCAAGCATCTTTCTAGCTAATTTGATATTTTTTTCTACACAAAACTCCAATTTAGCCTTACTATATCCAGCCATAAAAATTTCGTTTTGTTCTTCTTCTTTGGCAGCTTGTTCGACTATATTAGGGTCTTGTGCACTCATTTTTCTAGCCTCCAACAACTTTAGTAAATCTTCATTACCTTGAGCTAGCTTCTCAACTTCCTTTACGTCGGTTAAATCCATTGACATTACAAACCTATCAAGTGTTGATAACTCTTCGCCTTTTTCGTATTTTTCCCTAACTCGTCTTATATTAATTTCATAAATAACTAAGCTATCATCAACTATATTTTCATCATCATTTGATACTTTTACAAATTTAGTAATTACCTCATCATTAAATTTACTATCGACAAAATTTATTTTAATATTTTTTTCCATAAAATCTTCCTCTCTTGTATTTATTGGGAAAGTAGGATATATTCCTACTCCCACTAATTAATATTACATATTTTCCCACTGGAAATTCTTCTTATGGCACTACCTAAATTACGTCCTAAATCAACAATTGTCGTTATACCCTTTGCAATCGCATTTATCATTGTTGCCGTTAAAGTACTAGCTACTGCTCCGCCAACGACATTTAAAAGTTCTTCTTTATTTAATTTAGTTGCACTTTTGTGGTCTAACATAACCGTCAACTACTCCAATAATAAACGTAATTAAAGCACCAATTCCAGCAATCACACTAAAACTTAATTCACCACCTGTAATGGCAAGCAATTCTTTTTCACTCATTTTCATCTAATCATTCCTTTCTATATAGGTAATCTATTTAACATAAATTTCAAAAATCTAAGCCATGCTTTAAACATTACATCCCCCCTT
>CAZZCM010000077.1:1778-4153 GCA_964652445.1 uncultured Muribaculaceae bacterium
CTTCATCTAAAGTTATTACACCACCTTCAAGTTTGATAAATCTATCAAATAAATCCAAATTATTCAGTCTATGAGAAATCACAATAATCGTTTTATCTTTATAATAACTAAATAAATTCTTAATTATTTGTCTTTCCATATTAGTATCTAAACCACTAAAACCTTCATCGATAATTAACACACTAAAATCTTGTAAAGCTCTAGCCAAAGCAATTCTTTGCTTCTGCCCACCAGAAATATTAAATCCATCCTCTTCAAGTAAAGTGTAATGCCCCAAATCATGCTCCTTAACAATCTCTGAAACAAAACAAATTCGTTTTATTTCATCTAAATCTTTACTACCTTTCAAAGTTAAATTATCATAAATAGTCCCAGTAAAAACCTTGGCCTTTTGTGAAACATAAACAATACTATCATTCACTTTAGTTATTACCTTGCCATTTATTAATACCTTGCCATCACTCGCATAAAAATAACCCTTTAACAATTTTAAAAGTGTACTTTTTCCGCTACCACTTTTCCCACTTATAAGTATTTTTTCACTCTTTCTCATTTTCAAATTAATATTCCTTAAAACATAATTAACATCGTCAAAACTAAAGGACACATTTTGAAACTCAATCAAGCTAATCTGTTCATTATTTTTTTCTTGTTTAACTTCATATAAACCAAAGACTCTTTTTATAGTATTTATAGCTTCTTTAATTTCAAAATCCAAATCAATTATATTTCTTATCGGTTCTAAAAACAAAGACATCAAAATATTATAAGAAATAAATAAACCCAGCGAAATAACTTCATTTTTTATTAAAATAATTCCAGCTATCATCACCGTAGCTTGTCCAATATTACTAACAATGTTTTTAAACAAAACCTGTTTATTAACTAAATTATCAAGTCTAATATTTTCATTTAAATAAACATCATATTTAGTTTTTAATTTACTAATAATATTGCTTTCCACTCCAAGACCCTTTACAGTTTCAAAACCACTAATTGTCTCTATCATATAAGAATTGACTTCTGCCCTATTTTTCAAAGTGTTTTCTATTGAAGCATTAATGTTTTTATGTGTACAAATAATAATCAAAAAATAAAGAAAAACAGCCATCAAAGTAATTCCAAATAATACTTTATTAATCAAAAATAATAAAACACCAGAAACAATCGAAAGTGGCAAATCAATAAAAACTGCAAGAAGTATCTTATTAGTCGTGTTACTGATAACCGCTAAATCATTAATTTTACTAGTTATTTCACCTGCCGTATGATTGTGGTAGTAAAGATAAGGAAGTTCAATAATTTGTTTAAAAATTTGTTTTGTTAAATTACTACTAATAGTATTTGTAAATTTTATCAAAATCTTATTACGATAAAAATTGCTTAAAACTTTCACCAAAGTTAATATAATAAATGCATAACATATTAATTTTAAACTTTTATTATCATTTATATTCTCGATAAGACCTTGAAAGAAAAATGAACTAATAATTCCCGAAATAGTCATCATCATTGATAAAAAGAAAATTAAAATAAGAATTTTTTTATTAGGAATTATCTTTTTCCATAAATACTTCCAATCAAAATGAGACTTTATATTAGTTATTGGCCTTTTGGGATACATCATTATCCTAATGCCAGTCCACATTTCATAAAACTCTTTCAAACTTATTTTTTTAATCTTACTAGCTGGATCAGCCACCAAAACATATGAAGTTGTAACTTCATAAACAACCACAAAGTGCTTATAGGAGTTTCTTATTATTAAATTAGCGATAAATGGTACTTTAGTTGGTTTTAGTTTTTCTTCCTTAAGCCCATAAGCATTAAATCCTAAATTTTCCAAAGTTTTTGTTATATGGTATGCCGTAACTCCCTTTCTTGTCGTTTTAAGCATTTCATTTAACTTATTAATACTAACATTACCTTTGTAGTATTTAACTATCATCCATACGCAAGCAGCCCCGCAATCTTTAAAGCCCTCTTGCCTTATAAATGGATATTTTTTAAACATATTTTACCTCCTCGTATATATCCTACGGTTTTTATATACCGATTTCCTTTTTTTTTACGAAAAAAAATGCAAATTTTTTAATTTTTTGCATTTTTTGTCTCATAATAGGTCTTATTTTTAAGGTTTTTTCTACATAAACAGAAAAAAGAGATAAAGATTACATTAATTTCTCTATCTCTTCTTTAGTTAAACCTGTAACTTCTGATATAACATCTATATCGATTTGTTTATTAAACATATTTTTAGCTATTTCGATTTTCTCTTGTTCAATACCTTGTTCAATACCTTGTTCGATACCTTCAGCCTTTCCTTCTGATTTGATGCGTTTATATTTTTCGCTAGCCACTAAAGCATCCAACTG
>CAZZCM010000078.1:0-4144 GCA_964652445.1 uncultured Muribaculaceae bacterium
CAAATTAGAGAGAAGTAAGAAATATGAAAAAAATTATAATCATAATAGCCACAATATTAATAGTACTATTAATTGGAATAAGTTTATACTTTATTTTACAAGAAACAGATAGTGCCAAATTCAAAAAAGAATACGAAAGTTTAAATAGCCAAAAAAACTATTTAGATGTTGAAATACCAAAAGATAACAACATTAAATATGCCTCATTCGATGAATTAATGGACTTTTTAGACAATGGAACCGGAGTAGTATACTTTGGCTTCCCAGAGTGTCCATGGTGTCGTAATGCTATCCCCGTATTATTAGAAGCCACGAAAAAAAACGAAATAAATAACGTTTACTATTTTAACGCCAAATCAATTAGAGACGAAAAAGAACTAAAAGACGGGAAAATAGTAACCAAAAAAGAAGGTACCAAAGAATACTATAAAATAGTTGACAAATTAAAAGATTATTTAGGTCCTTACGAAGGTTTAGAAGATGATAGTATTAAAAGATTATACTTTCCAACAGTAGTTTTCGTTATGGGTGGGAAAATAGTTGGAACCCATATCGGAACCGTTGATTCACAAGATGATCCAAGTAAACCTTTAACCAAAGATCAAAAACAAGAACTATTAGATATCTACAACAAAAATATAAAAAAAATATACGGTACTTGTGATACCGACAAAAGCTGTTAATTCAGCTTTTTATTTATGTAAATAAAATCCATTATGAACATACTTCTTTTCATCAACCACAATAAAAGCATTTTCATCCATAACCCTTACTAAACTTAATAATTCCTTATAATGATTATCCATAGTTTCCAAAATAAGCATATTCCTAATTCCATCCTTACCATGAACATCAACAACCGAAACGCCAAAACCTTTCGCCCTTAAATAATCAGCCAATTTGTCATTATTAGTAATAATTTGCAAAGTAATAGGTGTTCTAATAAAATAATTAGTCATGTAAGCCCCAATAACAGTTCCCGTCGCAAACCCCAAAGAATAAAATATCGCAATCCAAATACTAGTATTTGGAGTATTCAAAGCTTCCTGAACAATAACAAACCAAACAAAAACCTCAAAAAAACCAATAAATCCAGCTAACCAATTTTTACCTTTAATTAAAATAATAGTTCTAAAAGTCCCCAAAGAAACATCTAATATCCTAGTAAAGAAAATTTTCAAACATAATAAAACCATAGAAACACCTCAGTATTATTATGTAGAAAAAAGTCAAAATTATTTACAAAAAAAACCAAATATGATAAACTCTTAATAGGTGATAACATGAAAACAAAATTAAAATATTTAATAGTTTTGGCCGTACTTACAGTAATTCCCACAGTCGAAGCCAAAGAAGTCGATCACTTCACCAGTAAAATCGATAATGATGTCATTATCGAAGACACATATAACGCATCAGTTGCCGCTGCCGGCGAAGATGTAACTTTTGACGGAAAAATAAACGGCATTGCTTTCGGAGCAAGTAACAAACTTGCCCTTAACGGAACGACCGACTATGGAATGTTAGCTGGAAACGTAATTACAGTAGACGGAACAATTAATAACGACTTAGTAATTGCCGGTAATCTTGTAACTATAAATAAAGAAGCCACCATAAATAGAGATACCATAATTGCTGCTTCAGATGTTGAAATCAGCGGAACATTCAACCGTAATATTAGTATTTATGCTTCAAAAGTAACCTTTAAAAACACCAATATCAAAGGTAACGTAAAACTTTATGTAAATCAAATCAACGTCCAACAAGATACAAACATAACCGGAACATTATCATATCCAGAAGATAGCGTTTACAAAGTTCAAGAAGGTGCTCAAATAGGCAAAACAGTAAAAACCGAAGCCATTCAAACCGAAGATGACGAAAACTTTTTCGCCACAGTATCCGCCAAAATCTGGTCATTCTTATGTTTAACTTTAGTATTTGCTGCCATTACATTACTATTCCCTAATTTATTTACCAAAATAAATGAAAAATACGAAAAAATGGAATTCAGCGAAGTAATTGAAGTCTTTACCAAAGGATTAGTTGTTCTAATATTAGTACCAATTATAACAATTCTACTATTCTGCACATTAATAGGTGTTCCACTTGCCATAATATTGTTACTATTTTATGGAATTGCCATCTACCTATCAACAATTTTCACCGCTTATCTTTTAGGCTACAAAATTTGGCAAAAAGTATTCAATAAAGAAATCAATGTTTTAGCGCTAGGCCTAATCGGATTATTCATCCTATTCCTATGCAGTCTAATCCCAGGAGTTAGAACATTAGTGTCCATCATCACAACCCTAATCGGATTAGGATTAATAGTAACAATATTCAAAAAACAAAAATAACAAAGCAGACATTTAGTCTGTTTTTATTTATAAAAATAGATAAATATGTTAGTCTTTTTCCACCAAAAAACATAAACTAAAAAGAGGAGGAAAAATGAATTACATAGATAAAGAATTTAAAAAGTTAACAACTCTTCTAGAACAATTAAACATAGAAGAAATATTTTATAATATAAAATACAATTACTCAAGATTAAGTGAAGAAAGAAAAAAATCACTAGAAGATTATTTTAACCAATTTGGCTATTGGGGTACACTAGATTATAAAAACAATGATTACACCGAAATATACGAAAAAGCATTATCATTAAAAAACAACTTAGAAGACTATAAATGGCTATACAACAAACTACAAGATTATCGCTCCAAAAAATTATTGCTTGCCATATTAAATAATTGGTATAAATATGATTTTATCAATTTAGAAAAATCAAGAGAAACCAACTATAATGACTACTTTGATTTAGATATAATAAAATGTGAACAAGAAGTATTAGTCGATTTAGGAGCTTATATTGGTGATACAACATTAGATTATATAAATACTTATGGGATAGACAGTTATAAAAAAATATACTGTTATGAAATAACCCCAGACATATTTGCCATATTAAAAAATAACCTAGCCAATTATCCAAACATAATTTGTAAAAGAAATGCCGTAGGTGATAAAAAAGGTATAATGTATGTAAATAACAGTGATGTAGATGCATCCGCCAACACCGTATCCGAAGAAGGCAATGTTGAAATCAAAATGGTAACTTTAGACGAAGACATAAAAGAAAAAATAACCATCTTAAAAATGGATATCGAAGGATACGAACAAAAAGCCATTTTAGGCGCACAAAATCACATCAAAAAAGACAAACCAAAACTATTATTATCAGTATATCATAATAACGAAGACTTATGGAAAATACCAAAAATGATTGAAGAAATATGTCCAGGATATAAATTCTATTTACGCAATAACGGTGGAGGTATATTTCCAACCGAAATAACATTAATCGGAAAATACGAACAATAAACAATAAAAATACAGTCATACAAAAATAGGTATAATTAGAATTTGTATACATCACAAATCCCAAACAAACCTATTTTTTAACATTTATTTCAAAAGTAACATCAATATTAAATTTATCACAAAAACTCATAAGCTTATCTAAAGAAAAATTTCTTCTTCCTTGTTCATAATTTTTAATAGTCGCTTCAGTAATTCCAACTGCTTTCGCAAACTCCCTTTGAGTTAAATTAAGTTCTTTTCTAATCATCTTTAAAATTTCGGCAGCAGAACACTTATTACCAACAAACTTCATAAAATTTATCCTCCATCATTGACATAAAAATCAAATTTTATTATAATAAATGTGTAGTACGCCAAAACGACGTATATAATTAAAACTATTTTTTCTCAATAGTAATGATTAAATCATGCTTTTTGGCAACATCCAGTAAAGTTTGTATGCCATAATTTACTTCGTCAAGTTCGTACTTTTGCAATGATGAGGGACTTTTGTTAATCGTCTTGGCAAATTCGGGTTGTGTTAAATGGGACCATTCACGGATAATTTTCATAACTTCACCCTTAGTATAATTGTTGTTTTTAATTACAATTTTAATAACACATCACACCCTCCCGTCATCACATATCTACATTATATCTTGTAGTTTTTTTTAAAACTAGGAATGCACAATCTCGTTACGTGATATGCCAGTAACAAAACAAAAATTTATCATGGAGGTAGTATATGAGAGAAAGAAGAAAGAAAAAAATAATAATA
>CAZZCM010000079.1:0-4117 GCA_964652445.1 uncultured Muribaculaceae bacterium
GCAAATTTTCGCTTGACAAACATAGTATTAATATGTATAATCAATAAGGAAATGAAAAAAGGAAAGAAGAAGTGTCCACTTCTCACCCGATTGCTGAAAGTAATGGGTAAATGCCATAAGCTTAAAAAACTGACAGGTAAAGTGGATACATTTTGTATTCACTTTTTTATGGAGGTGTCGAGTTATCGCAAGTAAAAATAAAGATTTATTCATTAATGAGCAAATTCGTGCTAAAGAAGTAATGGTGATTGGACCAAATGGGGAACAATTAGGAGTAAAACCAATTAAGGATGCTCTAACTTTGGCTTCATATGCCGGGTTTGATTTAGTCCTAATTAATTCAAAGGGAACGCCACCAGTTTGTAAAATAATGGATTATAATCGTTATAAATATGATCAAAAGAAAAAACAAAAAGAGAACATGAAAAGACAAAGAGAAGCTAATTTAGATATGAAAGAATATAGGCTATCTGTAACTATAGATGTTCACGATTTTAATACTAGAGTTAATAATGCCACTAAGTATTTACAAAAGGGACATAGAGTTAAGGTAACCGTTCGTTTCAAAGGCAGAGAATTGGCTCATCAACACCTTGGTAAAGATGTGTTATTGCGCTTTGCTGAGGCAACAAAAGAGTACTCTATACTTGAACAACAACCTAAATTAGATGGTCGTTTCATGACAATGATACTCGCACCAATTAAAGAAAAATAGGAGGAATTATTATGGCAAATAAAGCAAAAACTCATAAAGGGTTATCAAAAGTAGTAAAAAAAAGAAAAGGCGGGTCATATAAATATCAACCTGCTAATAAAAACCATAAATTAACTCACAGAAGTAACGCCTCAAGAAGAAGAAGACATCATGATTCAGAAATGGCTAGTTCTGATTTAAAAAGAGTTAAAGATATTCTTAAATAGTAATTAAAGGAGGAAACATAAATGACAAGAGTTAAAGGAGGCACAATTAGTCGTGCTCGTCATAAAAAAGCTTTAAAACAAGCCAAAGGTTATTTTGGAAGTAAACACAGATTATACAAAACTGCAAAAGAACAAGTAAGACATTCTATGATGTATGCTTATAGAGATAGAAGACAAAGAAAAAGAGATTTTAGAAAATTATGGATTACAAGAATTAACGCTGCTTGTAGACAAAATGATATTAGTTATTCTAAATTCATTAATGGTTTATCAAAAGCTGGTATTGAAATTAACAGAAAGATGCTTTCTGAAATCGCAATTGATAATCCTAAAGCATTTACTGGTTTAGTAGAAACTGCTAAGAATGCTTTAGATGGTAAAACTCCAGTTAAAGCTGAGGCAAAAAAAGAAACTAAGCCAAAAACTACCAAAGAAGCTCCTAAAAAAGAAGAAAAAAAGGACATTTCTAAGTTAACTGTAGTTGAATTAAAAGCTTTAGCAAAAGAAAAAGGTATAACTGGTTATACTACGATGAAAAAAGCTGAATTATTAGACGCACTTAAATAGTGTGTCTTTTGTTTCTTAAAACAATTTTACTGTTGAAATCTTGAGAACATCTTATTGATGACTATCGGACATGTTACTTCTTAAAGAATATCAAGAATAAAAGCCAACACAGTATTTTGTGTTAGCTTTGTCTTATTTTTTTTGGAAATAATATCTTACACTTTCCAGCAGCTCTATATGTTATATTTTTTTCTTGGTCTAAATCAGGCCCTCTATCACCATCATTATCAAATTTTATTTCTGAATTTTTAAAGTGAAAAGTTATATTATCTGTACTAAAAGTTTTAATTTCATTAGGATAATGTTTTAAAATATCAAGATTTACATTTTTCCCTTCACCTAGAGCTTGCTTAAAGTTGGCAATTAATTTTGGGGCTTTTTTTATTACTTCAGGTTTTACCAATAGAGTTTCAAATTTTCCATCATCTTGTTTGGTCTCATTATACATTTGAACACCAGCAAAACCATAGGCATTTGAAACAATACCGATTAGACAGTCTGTTTGATATTCGCGTCCATTAACTGTATAATTGACCGTATGAATAGGTGCAAGACCAGTAAGTAATTTTACAATATCTGTAACGGCAGCTACTAAATATCCAGCTGGACCCATCTTTTTTAATATAATTGGAGTGTCGAAAGGAATATTCGTGAAAATTCCAAAACAAGAAACATAACCAAAGGCCCTACCATTGGATGTTATAATATCTCTTTCACCTATTTCACCATTTAGTATTTCATTAGTAGCTGTTACAATATCTTTAGGCATCCCCAAATTCAAAGCCATATCATCGGCAGTTCCCATTGGGGCATGACTAGTTAAGGCATGTTGTTGACCATTAATAACATCTTGATAAAGCCCAAAGAATCCATCACCACCATAGGTGATTACCAAGTCACTTTCTTCATTAGCTTTTTTCCCTTTTTCTTTGAAATCTTCGACAAATTCGTCTTTCTTTTCCGTAGTTAATATTAGTTTTGGTAAATATCCCTTTTCTTTAATAAGTTTAAAGCAAGCATCGATTTTTTTCTTATCAAACCTAGACGATCTTTGATTTACCAGCATAGTACAATATTTGGTCATGTGTTTTTCCTTTCTTTCTTATAGCAATATGTATTATACACTTTTTTTTGTAAAAAGCAAATTAAGGAGTTCTAGGCACTCTAGAGAAAAAATATAATATAGTAGACAATAATTAATGCAAAATCTCTTTTCATTAATTTACATCTAAATTAATAAGTGTTATAATTTGAAATAGATTATGTATAGGAAAAGGTGAAAAAATGTATAATGGAAAAAGAATTTTCGTACTAGGTATGGGACGTAGTGGAGTAGCCGTTAGTAAGTTATTATGTAAAAATAATCATATTTTATTAACTGATGTAAAATGTGATAATTTAGAATTAATACAAGAATTAGAAGCTTTAGGAATAAATGTGGTTATTACGGATAATCAACAAGAATTACTTAGTGAAAATTTTGATTATGTAGTCAAAAACCCTGGTATTCGTGCGGATAATGAAGTTGTAGTTAAAGCGAAGAAATTAAACATTCCCATTATAAATGAGATGGAAGTTGCTTATAATTTGTTACCAAAAGGCGTTAAAATTGTAGGTATAACTGGTTCAAATGGAAAAACAACAACTACGACAATTACCTATGAAATTCTTAAAGTAGCAGGCTTGCCTGTTCACGTTGGGGGTAATTTAGGTATTCCTCTTTGTTCAATAATTGAGGATGTCAAAGAAAATGACATTTTAGTTTTAGAAATATCTAGTCATCAGTTAGTTAATTTAGATAATTTTAAAACCGATATTAGTGTTTTAACTAATTTGAGTCAAGTACATTTGGATATGTTCGGAAATTATGAAAATTACAAAAATAACAAACTTGGTATTTTTAAACATCATACTAGTAATGATATTGCCATTATCAATGGAAATGATAAGGATGTTTTAGATTTAACTAAAAATATTCCGTCTAATAAAATATGCTTTAATAGTGAGAAAAAATCAGATATTTATATAGATAATGAAATAATTTATTATGGCGAAGAAGCAGTTTGTGAGCTTAGTGATATTAGAATTAAGGGCATGCATAATTATGAAAACATTATGTGTGCGATAGGAGTGGCAAAACAGTTTAATGTGGATAATGAATTTATAAAAGAAGCATTGGATAATTTTGGTGGAGTAGCTCATCGTTTGGAGTTTGTTAGAAGATTTAATGATAGAGAATTTTATAATGATTCTAAAGCCACTAATAATAAATCAACGATTGTCGCCTTATCAGCATTTAATTCACCAGTCATTCTTTTGTTAGGCGGTTTGGATAGAAGTCAGTCTTTTGATGAGTTGGCAAGTCACCTACATTTTGTTAAAAATGTAATTTGTTACGGAGAAACTAAAAATAAAATTAGTGATTTTTGTAAGAAACAAGGAATATCTGTAACCGTTGTAGAAAATTTAGAAGAAGCAACAAAACTTGCTTATAATATTTCAGTAGAAGGCGATACTATTTTATTTAGTCCAGCATGTGCGAGTTGGGATCAATTTAATTCTTTCGAAGAAAGAGGAGACAGGTTTAAAGAAATTGTTAACAATTTAAAATAATTTCTTTTTATTTTTG
>CAZZCM010000080.1:0-1885 GCA_964652445.1 uncultured Muribaculaceae bacterium
CAGTAAATCCAACACCAATAGTCCAAACACCAGTCAATCAAACCACACAAACAAAAGAAAATTTATTTGAATAAAGGAGGGAAAAAATGACATTCATAATTTTTGTAATCGTTATCATTATTGCTATTTTTATTATAGTATATCGAAGTAATGAAAAAACCAATGTCTATAAATTTGTTAATAAACAAATAAGTTCAATATATAACAAATATACTCCTTATTCATTCAAAGTAATAAGAGAAAAAGTAAAAGAATTGGGGCAAGAATATACCACCAAACAATACGCCATCCAAGCTATTGTCTTTGCTGCTGGTTCAGCGATAATCACATACTTATATTTTTACAATATAACCATTTCGCTTGTTTATGCAGTCGTTTCAATAGCCGTCATCCCATTCTTAACTTACTTGCGTTGTAAAAGAGTATATAGTGAATTCATATTCGAACAAATACAAGTTTATACAACCAATACAATTATGGAATTTGGAACAACCCAATCATTTGTCAAAGCCTTAGAAGGTGTATATGAATCAGGCGTATTAGAAGATCCCGTCAAAGCCGATGTCAAAACAATGATCGACATGGCATACGAAAACGGAACCATAGACGAATCAATTACCTTCTTCAACGCCAAATATGATTTCTACATTGTCAAAAACATGCATCAACTATTTTTACAAATCACCAACGAAGGTTCAAGAGATTCAGGAGAATCACTAGAAAATATGAGTCAAGATATCGATATGCTAGTCGAAGCCGTATATCGTGACCGTATCGACAGAGCCACTTTCCATAAAAAATTCTTACAATTTGGTATCGTATTATATTTAATGGTTATGCTAGTTCAATTCTTACTCGGAGTTGAAACATATAACGAAATGCTAGATAATTGGGTAGTACAACTATTACTTCACGGAATTATCTGGTTAAATACATATTTTATCCTAAGTGGAGAAAAATATTATAATGAAGATGTGGGGGCGGAATAATGAGTATAGGAATATTATTTATAATCATTGGACTGATAGTCCTTCTAATTCTTGAAACAAATCACCATTTTAGTTCAAGAAAATTCGTTAAAGATACCCAACCATACTTCAAATTTTTAATGGAAGATGATTATGTATTTTTACTTCGTATTAGATATGGTGAAGTAAGCGATGCCGATGTCGAAAAACTATATGGACAAAGAGTCAGAAATGGCTTAATAGTTATCGTCCTAATGATATTTATCTTTTTATCAAAACTTTCATTTGTTTATGTATTGCTTTCAGTAATTATCGGTTTTCTAGTTTTCAAAATGCCATATCAAAAACTAAAAAATTACTACAAAGCCAATTTACATACAATAAACTTAATGCTTCCATACTATTTAAAAAGTTTGGAAATATTAATCCAACACTATACAGTCCCAGTCGCTATTTCCAAATCAGTCGAAACAGCTCCAGAAATATTTAAACCCGGATTAAAAACATTGATTGAAAAAATCGATTCAGGTGACTCAAGTGTTCAACCTTACATGGATTTCGCCAACGAATATCCCGTAAGAGATTCCATGAGAATGATGAGATTACTTTATAGATTAGGGCTTGGAAGTCAAGAAAACAAACAAGAACAATTACTAACCTTTTCAAGAACAATTTCTTCACTTCAAAACAAAGCCAGAGAACAAAAATATAAAGAACGTCTTGATAAAATGGAACAAAAAACCATGGTCATGCTTGGAGGTACCGGTGGAGGAATTTTACTATTCATGCTACTTTCAATGATGATGATGATGAATTTCTAGCAAATAATAGAAATTTATGATATAATTTAAAATAGGAAAAGATAGGTGGTGATAAAATATGAAAGAAGCATCAGGAGAAGCAAACCTAACAGTTGT
>CAZZCM010000080.1:1985-4093 GCA_964652445.1 uncultured Muribaculaceae bacterium
TAAAAAGGAGGTAGCCTATGCGAGAGGGAATAGGAGAAACATTTACATATAATATGATAATTTTGTTTATCATTATTGTCTTTGGCATACTTTCGGCTACTATTAGTTATTACAAAGCATATAAAGTCAACAACAGAATATTAGATTCTATAGAAAAGTATGAAGGCTATAATGATTTAGCCAGAACCGACATTCAAAATAAATTACAAACAATTGGTTATACACACAAAAAATCAAGTGATAAGTGTCCAACTAGAAACGGCATGGAATTAGAAAGTGAAGATGGAACATATCTTTACTGTGTTTATTATCAATCCGATGATAGAGGTAGTTTAATAAAAAACGAAACCAATGCTAATTCAGAACCAATTTATTATAACTATGGTGTTACAAGCTATATTTATATCGACTTACCTATAGTTGGAGCATTCAAAGTTCCAGTTTTTACCAAAGGAGAAAGAACATATAATTTTTCATGCAAAACCTGTAATGCGAGTGGCGAATGTACCATTAAAGATAGAGCTGCATGTGAAAGGTTAGGTGCATAAAATATGAAAGAATCATTAGGTAATGCTATGCTTTTCTATATAATCATTACATTTGTTGTTGTTTTAATCATGTTCTTTGTTGGATCATTAAGTTATTCAAAAGCTTACAAAGTCAAAAATAAAATAATTGAAGAAATCGAAAAAGAGGGAGAAACCATTAAAAATCCCCTTTCCACACAAGAAGCCGAAAACGCCTATGCTAGAGCATCCGAAGAAATCGAAAAATGGTTAGCTTCAGGTAGTGAAAGCGGTACTGGTATCGGATACCGTTATCACACCAACGAATTAAATAACCAATCCCTTTGCCCTAGTGTAGATGGTGGAGAACTTGTTAACAAAAATAGCCACTATCAATATTGTGTATATCGATTTAGTACATGTGAAACCAATGATGGACGTTGCGGTATTTACTATAAAGTAACTACTTATATGTTTTTTGATATACCAGTTATTGGTGATTTATTAAAAATCCCTGTAAGTGGTGAAACAATGATATTTACTCAAATTAACAGTTAAAAAGGAGGCCAATATGAACGTAATAGTTGCCAACAAATATCGAGATGCTTTAGCCAGCTTAGATATTGATATTATAAAATCACTTGAAGGAGAATTTACAGTCGATGAAATAATTGATACATTCAAGAATTTTTTCTTCCAACGAATGATTTTAGACATAACCGCTTTAAAAGATTACAAAAACATAAAAACATTACAAAAACTATCATTATCATTAGATATGGATAGATTGATATTACTTTTAGATGGATCGCCAGAAGTAACCAATCCAGAATATTTATCTGATTTAATATCAATGCGTATTTATAACTTTACAATGAATGTTGAAGGCGTTAACTATTTATACAACAACCCAAATAGCTATCGTGATGTTGCCCAATATCATCAGCTAGACACAACCCATGACACCGTATCTGGGGCAGCTCCAGTTCAAGTTTACACCGAATCAGCCACAGCCACAGTTATAGGTATTAAAAACATAACTGAAGAAGCTGGTGCAACTACACTAACATACATTATGAAAAAACAACTAGAAAGAAATTACAACGTAGTTGCCTTAGAACTTGATAAACGTGATTTTATGTATTTTAGTGAAAAAGGTATGTACAGCATTGCCTCACATGAATTAGGCAATAATTTAGCCAAATACAATCAAAGCGATGTTATTTTAGTAGACATAAATAATAGTCCTTCAGCCGAAGGATTAGTAAGTGAAACAATTTATTTAATAGAACCATCTAAAATAAAACTTAATAAACTTTTAGCAAAAAATCCAAAAGCATTTGGACCTTATAAAAATAAACATCTAGTACTTAACAAAAGCTTATTAAGTAATCACGACGTATTAGACTTTGAATATGAAACAAATACAAAAATATTCTATAGTTTGCCCCCATTATACGACCAAGAAAACAGCAATAGTTCATTAGATGCATTTCTAGTAAAATTAGGCTTTATAAAACAAAATGATGGAACAGAAGAGCAAAAAAAAGGCTTGTTTGATTTATTCAAATAAGTCTTTTCTTAGCTTCCCACTCAAAAGTA
>CAZZCM010000081.1:0-4079 GCA_964652445.1 uncultured Muribaculaceae bacterium
CGTAATAATGATGTTTTACTTTTTCCCTTATTTCTAGTATAATGGTTATTATGAAAAGAATATTAATTGGTTTAATTAAGATTTATCAAGCTATCCCTGGTCCATGGCATAATGCTTGTAGGCATATTCCTACTTGTTCTAATTATGCTTTGGAAGCAATTGAGACTTATGGTAGCCTTGTCGGTAGCAAAATGGCAATAAAAAGGGTTTTGAGATGTAACCCTCTAGGGACTCATGGCTATGACCCAGTTATTAAGGAGGATAAAAATGACAAAAAAAATTATTAGTCTTTTAGGTGCATTAATTATTGTATTTACTTTATCTGGTTGTGACATTAAACGCGACACAATGGACGATATTGATATTTATACTACTAACTACTCTATTGAATTTATTGTTAACCGCTTATATGGTGACCACAGTACTATCCATAGTATTTATCCCGATGGTGTGAAAATTGAAGAATATAAATTAACTAATAAACAAATTAAAGATTATAGTAACAGTGATTTATATATTTTTAATGGTCTTAGTAATGAAAAAGAATACGTAACTAAAATGCGTGAAAACAATAAAAATTTAAAAATCTTAGACACAACCTTATCGATGGAATATACTAATGGAATTGAAGAATTATGGCTTGATCCATCTAACTTACTTATGATGGCCCAAAATGTTAAAACCGGCTTTAAAGAATATACTAATAATTATTATTTAAATAATGATATCAATGAAAATTATGAAGAACTTAAGGTTGAAGCATCAAATTTAGATGCAAAAATAAAACAAACAGTAGCTAATTCTGATAAAAAAATAATTGTAGCTTCTGATGATTTATTTAAATACTTAGAAAAATACGGTCTAACTGTTTATTCTTTAGATAGTGATAGTGTTACTAATAAAACTATAGAAGATGTTAAAACAATGATTAGTAATGGTGAAATTGATTATATTTTCATCAAAGAAAATAGAGATTTAAATAAAACTACTAAAGACATTATTGCGAAAACGGGCGTGAAAACCATTTCTTGGTACACCCTATCTAATATCACTGAATCTCAAAGAAGTGAGAATGATGATTATTTTAGTTTGATGAATAAAAATATTGAGGCACTTAAAAACGAACTTTATAACTAGTTCGTTTTATTTGCCCTAAAAAACTATAATATAGAAAGTAAACTAACATAAAATATTCTATGTTAATTCTTTTAATTTTGAATTTCCCTCTGTTAACAATTTATTTTTTCTTTTTGATTTGTTTTTAATCCATTTTTCCTTAAATCTTTAATTCTTTTTACCTTACCAATTTTTCTTGGTAAGGTATTTGGAGAGATTAACCTTATATTTGCCTTAATACCAAATTTGTTTTTAAATTTGTTTTTCAGTTCCTCTTCTTTGTTTTTAATTTTAATTTCTGCATTTGAATTGTCAATATACTTAGAATATTCTATTTCAATTTTTATGTCATCTATGTAATCTTTTGTAGTAAGAGTAATTAAATAATTAGGAGTACAAATTCTGTGTTTTAATATAAATTCTTCTATTTGGCTTAAATATACTTTCACACCTTTTATTTTTATCATGTCATCACATCTGCCTATTATTCTTTTAATTCTTGGTGATGTTTTTCCGCATTTACACTTTTTATAATCTAATTCAACTATATCATTGGTTGCATATCTAATTAGAGGAAAACATTCGCTGTAAAGATTAGTTATAACTAATTCTCCTATATTTTTATCCGTTGGTTCTTTGGTTATAGGATCTACTAGTTCGTATATAAAGTTTTTATCGTATAAATGAAGCCCATTATGATATTCACATTCACTTCCCAAGCCTGGTCCCATCGTTTCGGTCATCCCATAATCTTGATTTATAATTATTTTATTGCCCCAAGCTTCTTTTATTTTCTTTCGCATATTATCGGTAAGTAATTCACTACCTAGTTTTAAAATCCTGACATCTAATTTTTTTACATCAATGCCTAGTTCTTTAGCTACTTCATATATATGCATAACATAAGATGGGCTTGCGATTAAAACTGTTGTATGAAGCTTTTGCATATAAAATATTTGCTTTTCAGTATTACCCGCCGATGTTGGAATGATGTTATAACCATTTTCTATTAATGCCTCATGAAAGCCAAGCCCACCTGTAAACATTCCATATCCGCTACATATTTGAATAATATCATCTTTGGTTATGCCAGCACTTTGGCATATATTTATAATCATTTCATTCCTTAAGTTTATATCATTTTTTGTAAAACCTACAATTAGTGGTTTTCCTGTTGTACCACTTGAAGCATGATATCTTACTATTTCTTTTGTATCAACTGCGTAAAAACCATAAGGATAATCTATAAAGAAATCTGACTTTATAGTTAAAGGCAATTTGTTTATATCGGTAATTTCCTTTATATCCGATATTTTTATATTACTTTTATTAATTTTTTCTTTATAGATTTTATTATTTTTGTAAGTATATTTAAGTTGCTTCTTGAATTGATTTAAATGATTTTTTTGTAATAATAAATTTGATTTTATTGACATAAATAGCTCCTTTTCTAATTATTTTATTTATGATATAACCTAGTAATAGACTAATTATTAGTACAATGATGTATGTTATTATTGTTCCTATAACTTTATTGGACGTAAATATACTAAAATGAAGGAGAGTTTTTAATAATACTCCATGAATTAAATAAAGCATTAAAGTATCTTTGCCTAATTTTGAAAATACTGTTTTTTCTTTTGGGATAATATTTAAAATAAAAGCACTAAATATAAAGGAAAATATGTAGAATAAGCCCCTTTTGAAAAAACATTCTATTGGTGTATCATAAACATAATAATTGTATTTTAAATAAGTATCTTTAAATGAGAAGAATCCCTGATTTAGGAAAAACCAAATAGAAATTATAATGGCGAAAATTGTTATTGGTTTTTGATATTTTTTTATAAAGTCTAAAATATGTATTTCATCTTTATAGTAACCTAGTATAAAAAAGGGCAAGTAAGCTATTGTTCTTGATAATGATAAGTAATTTGTAACTATACTTATAAATCCTGATAATAATGCGAATGATATACTAATTATAAATACATACTTGAATTTAAATTTTCTAAATATATACTCTAGCAAGTATAAACTAGCACAAGTAAGTAAATACCAAAGTGTGAATCTTGGCAAAAAAATACTTTTTGCTGGGCTTATTATCCCAAGTATGTAAGCATAGTAAATAGTTATTAATAATTGAGCAATAATAAATATAGTTAGCATTTTAATTGCTCTTTTTAATGGAGTTTTTTTGCTTCTTTTAGCAAATATTCCTGTAATAAAAATAAAAAGTGGCACCATGAAAAATGTGATTATTTTAAAGAAACTATAATTATAATCAAAATATGTAGAACAGATGCTTAAAACGTGTCCTAGGATTACACAAAGTATGAGTAGACCTTTTATATTATCATAGTAGAAGATTCTCATTATTTATCACCTAGTTTATAGTCTATAGTACATTTATTAAAGGAAGATTAAAATTAATAATTAAATATAGTATTTCATTATAAATTTTATCTTTTATTGTATAATATTTATTTAATTTTATAATAATATTTAATAGGAGGTTATGATGAACTGGAAAAAATTAATTATTAATATTTTAATTCCATTAGTAGTTGGTGGAATAGTTGCATTAATAATGATGCCTTTTAACGATTATGAAAGTTTGAAACAACCATTTTTGGCACCACCAGCTATCGCCTTTCCAATTGCTTGGACTATTCTTTATATCTTAATGGGTATTAGTGCATATCTTATTTCAAAAAAAGAACCTATTCCATTAATCTATTATTTACAACTTTTTGTAAATGCATTATGGAGTATTATATTCTTTGTGTTTAAGTTACGTTTACTTGCGTTCTTCTGGCTTATTTTATTAATTATTTTAGTTATTATAATGATTGTTAAGTTTAAAAAAATCCAAAAAATCGCGGCTCTTTTACAAATCCCATACTTATTATGGATAGTTTTTGCAGGATATTTGAATTTAGCAGTTTACTTATTAAACTAGC
>CAZZCM010000082.1:0-4000 GCA_964652445.1 uncultured Muribaculaceae bacterium
TATATTAGATTTGAAAATGGTGGACATACAGTAATTCCACTTAAACAAATTGGGACAACTAATAGAACAGGTACTAAAGTTCATTTTATGCCAGATGATACTATTTTTACGGCAACACAATTTTCATTTACAACCATTTGTGAAAGAATGCAAGAAAGTGCTTTTTTACTTAAAAATTTAACAATTGAAGTGGTTGATGAAGCTGATGAAAAATATGAAACTTATCATTATGATAAAGGTTTAAATTCATTTGTTGAATATTTAAACGAAGATAAAAAGGCTTTACACAAAACTGTTGATTTTGAAGGAATGAAAGAAGGAATTAATGTAGAAGTGGCTTTCCAATATACGGAAACTTATTCAGATAATATTATTTCTTTTGTTAATAATGTTAAAACTAGTGATGGTGGTACTCACGAAGTGGGATTAAAAACAGCTTTTACTAGAGTATTTAATGAATATGCGAGAAATAATGGATTTTTAAAACCTAAAGATAAAAATTTGGAAGGCCCAGACACACGTGAGGGTTTAACAGCTATTGTAAGTTTGCAAATACCTGAAAAATTATTACAATTTGAAGGTCAAACTAAAGGCAAGTTAGGAACACCAATAGCTAGAACAGTTGTTGATAGTATTGCTTCCGAAAAATTACAATTTTTCTTGGAAGAAAATAAGGAAAGTGCGACGAAGATTTTAGAAAAAATGGTTAAGTCTAAACAAGTTAGAGAAGCAGCAAGAAAGGCACGTGATGAGGCTCGTAATGGAAAAGGTAAGGGTAAAAAGGAAAGATCTTTAAGTGATAAATTAACCCCTGCTCAAAGTAAAAATCCTAAGATTAATGAATTATTTTTGGTCGAAGGAGATTCAGCTGGAGGTTCTGCTAAACAAGGAAGAAATAGAAAATTCCAAGCCATACTTCCTTTACGTGGAAAAGTTTTAAATACCGAAAAGGCTAAACTTGAAGATATTTTAAAGAATGAAGAGATTAATACCATGATTCATACAATTGGTGCGGGTATTGGTAGCGATTTTGAAGTCAAAGATTCTAATTATGATAAAGTTATAATCATGACTGATGCCGATGATGATGGGGCCCATATTCAAATTTTGTTACTTACTTTCTTCTATCGTTATATGAAACCTTTAATTGAAAATGGTCATTTATATATTGCCATGCCACCTTTATATGCTTTAAAAAATGGCAATAAAATTCATGGCTATGCATGGACTGATAAGGAAGCCGATGAAATTAGAGAAAATACTAAAGTGAAGCTTGAAAAACAAAGATATAAAGGTTTGGGTGAGATGAATGCTGAACAATTATGGGAAACAACGATGGATCCTAATACCAGAAATTTAATTAAAGTAAATTTAACTGATGCCTCTTTGGCTGAAAAAAGAGTTAGTGTACTTATGGGGGATAAAGTGGAACCTCGTAAGGCTTGGATTGAAGAAAATGTTGAATTCACACTTGAAGATAATTACGAAATGTAGGGTGATATGATGAGCGAAATTATTAATAGAATACATGATTATGCTTTAGAAGATATTATGGGCGATAGTTTTGCGCAGTATGCGAAGACTATTATTCAAGATAGAGCTTTACCAGATGTTAGGGATGGGTTAAAACCTGTTCAAAGAAGAATTTTATATGCAATGTATAAAGATGGAAATACGCATGATAAAGCAACCAAAAAATCAGCTAAAGCAGTTGGTAATATTATGGGTTTTTATCACCCACATGGTGATTCTTCTATTTATGAGGCTTTAGTTAGAATGAGTCAATGGTGGAAGAATAATGAATGCTATGTTGAGATGCAAGGTAACAATGGTTCAATGGATGGTGATGGTCCAGCAGCAATGCGTTATACTGAAGCTAGACTAACTAAAATTGCTGGTGAATTATTAAAGGATATTAATAAAGATACAGTTTTAATGAGTCTTAACTATGACGATACGTTACTTGAACCAACGGTTTTACCAGCTAAATTTCCTAATTTATTAGTTAATGGTTCCACAGGAATTTCGGCAGGTTATGCGACTAATATTCCACCACATAATTTAGGTGAAGTCATTGATGCGACAATTAAAAGAATTGAAAGTCCTAATTGCCGACTTGATACGATTTTAGAAATTATTAAGGGTCCTGATTTTCCTACGGGTGGTGTGGCTGAAGGAATTAAAGGAATTCGTGAAGCTTTTACTACAGGACGTGGTAAAGTAAATGTTAAGTGTAAATATGAAGTAGTTGGTCCTAAAAATAAAAGACAGATTATTATTACAGAAATACCTTATGAAGTTAATAAAATGGCCATGGTTAAGAAAATTGATGAAATTCGTATTGATAAAAAAGTTGAAGGTATTAGTGAAGTTAGGGATGAAACTGATAGAGAAGGCATACGTATTGCTATTGATTTAAAGAAAGATGCGAATGAGGAATTAATTATTAATTATTTGCTTAAAAATACCGATATGATGATTTCTTATAATTACAATATGGTGGCCATTGTTAATCGTAGACCGATGACTTTAGGTATTATAGAAATACTTGATGCTTATATTGCTCATCAAAAAGATGTGATTACGAGAAGAACGAAATTTGATTTAAGAACAGCCGAAGCAAGAATGCATATTGTTGAAGGTTTAATTAGAGCTTTATCAATTTTGGATGATGTTATTAGGGTAATTAGAGCGTCTAAAAATAAGGCTGACGCTATTGATAATTTAGTTAAAGAATTTGATTTTACTAAAGAACAAGCAACAGCAATTGTTACTTTACAACTTTATAGATTAACTAATACTGATGTGACTGAACTAGAAGAAGAGATGAAGAAACTAGCAAATGAAATTAATATTTATAAACAAATTTTAGGTAATGAAGAGGCTTTGAAACATGTTATGAAAACTGAACTTAAATTAATTAAAAAAGAGTATGCCACTCCTAGAAAAACGGAAATTAAAGATGAAGTTACAGAAATTAAGATTGATGAGGCTTCTTTGATTCCAAAAGAGGATTGTATGGTTGTGGTAACGAATGAGGGTTATGTAAAAAGAGTTTCTATGCGTAGCTTTGGCGCTAGTGATGAGGAAACTGGACTTAAGGATAAAGATTTTGTAACTGGTTTATATGAAGCTAATACAATGGACATTTTACTTTTATTTACTAGTTTGGGTAATTTCTTATATGTTCCAGTGTATACTATTCCTGATTTAAAATGGAAAGATTTAGGTAAGCATATTAGTAATATCATTAAGGTTAGTTCGGATGAAGATATTATTGGTTCTTATGTGACTAGTAATTTTAGTGATAAGATTAAATTTATTAGTTTTACGAAAAATGGAATGGTTAAGCAAACTTGTTTGGCTGATTTGAAAGTTCAAAGATATTCTAAACCAATAACTTTAATGAAACTGAAAAACGAAGACAAGGTTATTAGTACTGAGGTTTCAAGTAAAGAAGTATTTATTACAACTAAAAAAGGTTATGGTTTAAGGTATATGACGGATGAGGTTCCAACAACTGGTTTAAGAGGTAGTGGTGTTAAGGCTATTAATTTAAAAGATGATGAAGTTATAAGTGGACATAGTTTTAATGAAGCTCATTATTTAGCTGTTCTTACTGATAAGAATACGGCTAAAAGAATTAAGCTAGAAGAGTTTGAAATTACTTCCAGAGCTAGAAAAGGTGTTTTGGTAGTTAGAGATGTTAAGACTAATCCATACCATATTGTTAATAGTTTTATTATTAAGAATAAGGTAAATTTGGGATTAGTTACTGATGAAATTAAATATATGAAGATTACAGAAATACCAATTGGCGATCGTTATCAAACTGGTAGTTCTATTAGTAAACAGGTAATTGAAAAATCGTTTATTAAAGCTAGTGTTAAAGAAGAAGAGGCTTCGGAAATAGATGTTTCTTTGGATAAAGTCGATGAACAAATGATGACGATTGATGATTTTCTAGGTGACATGAAGATAGATTAAGTCTATCTTTTTT
>CAZZCM010000083.1:0-3881 GCA_964652445.1 uncultured Muribaculaceae bacterium
AACCCAAAAAGAGATAGAAGCTTTAAATAGTTTCTATCCTTTTTATTAAAATACCATACCGCAATATAACAAACATACCATATCAAACAAATAAATTGTGCCATATTACCCAAAATATGATAGAATATATCACAAGAGGTGTAATAATGATAAATAAAAAATGGGATGAAATACTAAAAAATGAAATAAAAAAGCCATATTTTCAAGATTTAGGCATATTTGTCAAAAACGAATATAACCATAAAACAATATATCCAGAATATCAAAATATATTTAACGCACTAAGATATACCGATTATGACGAAGTAAAAGTTGTAATTTTAGGCCAAGATCCATATCATGGTCCAAAAGAAGCTCACGGACTATCATTTTCTGTTCAAGCTGGAGTAAAAAGACCACCATCATTACAAAACATTTTCAAAGAATTATATAACGATTTAGGAATAACTAGAACCAATAATGACTTAACAGACTGGGCAAAACAAGGAGTTTTCCTTTTAAACGCTATAATGACAGTAATCAAAGATACACCACTTTCTCATAAAGGAAAAGGTTGGGAAATATTTACAGATAATCTCATCAAATATCTAAACGAAAGAAAAGAACCAATCGTCTTTATTTTCTGGGGAGCTTATGCCAGAAGTAAAAAAGAATTAATAACTAATAAAAATCATTACATCATAGAAAGTCCACATCCATCGCCATTATCAGCCAGCCGAGGTTTTTTTGGAAGCAAACCATTCTCCAAAACCAATAACTTTTTAGTAAGTCATGGCATAAAACCAATAAATTGGGGTGATAACAATGAATGAAGCCAAACAAACAATAAAAAATAATCTAAAAAATGAAACCGTCGTGGTTGCTTGTTCTGGTGGACCAGATTCCATGACACTTCTAAAAATCACCAACGACTTAAAAGAAGAATTAAACTTAAAAATCGTTTGTGCTCACGTAAATCATAAAATTAGGCCCGAAAGTGACGACGAAGCCATAATGGTTGAAGACTATTGTAAACAAAATGGTATATCTTTCGAATATATGACCATAGATAGTTATAATAACATCAATTTTCACCAAGATGCTAGAATCAAAAGATATGAATTTTTCAACAAATGTGTAAAAAAATGTAAAGCAAAACACCTTTTAACAGCGCATCATGGTGATGATTTGATGGAAACAATCCTAATGAGAATAGTTAGAGGAGCCACTTTCAAAAGTTATGCTGGTTTCAGTGAAAAAATCGAGAATAAAAGCTACACCATTTTAAGACCACTCATCACCTACACCAAAAATCAAGTATTAAACTACGCCAAAGAGAATAAAATTCCATATAGTATCGACAATTCCAACAACAAAGATGACTATACAAGAAATAGATTCAGAAAATATGTTCTGCCACAACTAAAAGAAGAAGATAAAAACGTACATAAAAAATTTTACAAATTTAGTAAGACAATTGAACTATATGACGAATACATAAACAAAGATGTCGAGAAACATTATAACCAAATAATAAAAAACACCATTTTAAACACATCAGAGTTTCAAAAACTAGATAAAATAATTCAAATCAGAATTATAAATAAAATGCTTGAAGAAGAATATCAAAATAATCTATCATTAATTACCGATAAACATCGCGACTTGATTTATAAAATTTTAACCAGCAATAAACCAAATCAAGAGATATCATTACCTAATCATAAAAAAGCAATCAAAACATACAATGAATTTTACATAAAAACAGATAATCCCAAAACAACATATCAAATAGAATTAGTTGACTACATAACCTTACCAAATCAAAAAACTATCGAAATAATCGAAGATACAGATGACACCACCAACTACACCATCAGATTATCAAAACAAGAACTAAAATTCCCCCTATATATAAGGACAAGATTAGATGGAGATAAAATCGAAATAAAAGGTTTAGATGGTCACAAAAAAGTAAAAGATATTTTTATCGATGAAAAAATTCCCAAAGAAGAAAGAGACCTTTGGCCAATCCTCGTCGATAGTAACGAAAATATCATTTGGATACCAGGTTTAAAAAAATCTAAATTTGATAAACAAAAAAGGGAAAACTATGATATAATATTGAAGTATCATTAAAGAAAGGGAGTTTTGATATGAACAAAAAAGCAGTCAAAAAAGGGCTTTTACCATATTTATTTCTTGCCATATTTTTACTCGCAATAATGATGGTATTTAGTTCATTAAATAAAGAAATACACGAATTTAGTTACGGAGATTTTACCAAACAAGTAGATAAAAAAGAAATCAAAGAAATAACCGTTACCCCAAGAAGTAGAGGCAGTGTTTATAGTATTACCGGTAAATTAAAAGATTATGATAGTAACGAAACATTTATTTTAACCATGCCACTTACCAACGAAACAATGGTTAAATTATTAGAAGCCGAGGATGAAGCAGGTTTTAAAATGACAACCACAACTGATCCAGAATCAAGTACATTATTACTTTTTATAATTCAAGTTTTACCAATGGTATTACTAATAGGATTAGGTTTCTGGTTTATCACAAAACAAATGGGTGGAAACAATAAATCAATGGACTTTGGAAGATCAAAAGCTCGTTTAAGTGGTGGTGAAACAAAAGTAACCTTCAAAGATGTAGCCGGATTAACCGAAGAAAAAGAAGAAGTTTCCGAATTGATTGATTTCTTAAAAAATCCAAAAAAATTCCAAAAAATGGGTGCTAGAATCCCTAAAGGAGTATTATTAGTAGGTCCTCCGGGAACAGGAAAAACCCTACTTGCCAAAGCTGTAGCAGGAGAAGCCAACGTTCCATTCTACTTCATAAGTGGTTCAGAGTTTGTTGAACTATTTGTCGGAGTAGGAGCTTCAAGAGTAAGAGATATGTTCAAACAAGCCAAACAATCAGCCCCATGTCTAATCTTCATTGACGAAATCGACGCCGTTGGAAGACAAAGAGGAGCTGGTTTAGGTGGCGGTCACGACGAAAGAGAACAAACACTAAATCAATTACTAACCGAAATGGATGGATTTGGTGCTAACGAAGGAATTATCATTATAGCAGCCACCAACAGACCAGATGTTCTTGATCCAGCCTTATTAAGACCTGGAAGATTCGATAGACAAGTAACCGTTAATGTTCCAGACGTTAAAGGTAGAGAAGAAATCTTAAACGTTCATGCCCAAGGAAAAACATTTGCTAAAAACGTAACAATGAAAAACATCGCCAAAAGAACAGTAGGCTTTAGTGGTGCTGATTTAGAAAACTTATTAAATGAAGCCGCCTTACTAACTGTTAGAAGAAATAAAACAGAAATAACAATGGCTGAAATCGATGAAGCCCATGATAGAGTACTTATGGGTCCAGCTAAGAAATCAAAAAAATACACTGATAAAGAAAAGAAAACAGTTGCTTACCATGAAGCTGGCCATGCCGTAGTTGGATTAAAACTAGAAGGTGCAAATGACGTTCAAAAAATAACAATCATCCCAAGAGGCTCAGCCGGTGGATATAATTTAATGCTTCCAAAAGAAGAAACATACCTATCTACAAAAAACGAATTATTACAAACAATTAGTGGACTTTTAGCAGGTAGGGTAGCCGAAGAAGTAATGTTTAATGAAATTACCACTGGTGCTTCAAACGATTTCCAACAAGCAACCAAAATTGCCAGAGCCATGGTTACCGAATACGGAATGAGTGACTTAGGACCAGTTCAATTTGAACATCAAAGTTCAAGTGTCTTCTTAGGTAGAGACTACAATAAACAACAAAACTTCTCAACCAAAGTTGCCGACGAAATCGACGAAGAAGTTCGTAAGATTATCGAAAAACAATATGGAGTTACCAAAAAAATAATCAAAGAAAATATGGATTTA
>CAZZCM010000084.1:0-3841 GCA_964652445.1 uncultured Muribaculaceae bacterium
AAAGTTATCTTAATGATTTTGTGAAAAGGATTGATGATATTTGGATATGATTACTATGAATTAAAAGTCAGAGTATTAATATTAAAAAATTTAATGATAATTGTCAAAATTGTGATATAATGAAAATAGGAGAGGTGAGTTTTATGAATCAAGAAGTTAACACTGTTAATTCTACTAATAATGTAAATGACGTAACAAATATTCCTGAAAATTACAAACCAATTTCAATGTGGGGATATTTTGGATATGAAATTTTATTTTCTATCCCATGTATTGGTATCATCCTTTTATTAGTTTTTTCATTTGGTGGAACAAAAAATGTTAATTTAAAGAATTTTGCAAGATCTTATTTTTGCTTTCTAATTATACTAGCAGTTCTAGTGATGATTGCGTTAGCAGCTGGAGTTGGTACTGCAGTTGCAGAAATGTAGGGAGTTTGTGAAAACACAAATTTCTTTTTCTATGTTAAAAAAAGACTTATATAATATAAGATTTGCAATAATACTTTTAGTAATTTACGGCATAATAATGCAAGTAAATTTTAATACGGTTTGTCCCTTTTTAGCCTTAACAAATATACGTTGTCCTGCTTGTGGTTTAACGCATGCTGTTATTTATTTTTTTTCATTCCAGTTTGATAAGGCTTTTGCCGCTAATGGGTCTGTTTTATTGTGGATAATTACTTTGTTTTTATTTGTGTTTGATCGCTATATTTATAATCTGAAAATCAAACCGTTTCCAACTTTATTTATTATTACGGGAATTATTACTTTATTAATTTATTTATTACAGCTATTTAGTTTTTAAATTTATAAAATGAGTTATGATTGAGGTATTTTAAGAAACTGTAGAAAAGTCTTACTGTGAGGTAAGACTTTTAAAAATTTTATTTTACTTGTGTTAATATGGTCGATAGTATGGAGGGTAGTAATATCCTGGATAATAATAGTTAGGTCTATAACTACCATAGAAGAATGGTGCGACTAAACCACCAGTAAGGCCACCTAATATAAATGGTCCTAGAAAACCACCACCAATTCTATTAGGCCCTTGTGGTCTGTTAGGTCTTCCTTGTGGTGGACGACCAAAAGTTGTAGGAGTTTGTCTATAAAAATTAGAGTATGGTCCCATGTTAAGCCCCCTTTCATATTATCATATGAAGAAAAATAAAAAGCGTGAAAACAGACAAATAAATCAAAAACACTCATATAATTTTTTAGGGTGAGGTTATGAAACAAAGCTTTCAAATTTTAGGCATTATCACACTTCTAGTTGGAAGTTTTATATATAATGAAAGAGTTGGCATAGTATCTAAATTAAATGATGATTTATTAACTGAAATAAAAGAAAAGCAAGATGATTATAAACAAAAACCTATTGAGGCTATTATTAAGGATAATACGATTATTCCTGGAGTCAATGGGAAAACGATTGATATCAAAAATACTTATAATAAAATGAGGCAAGTAGGTTATTTTGAGGAAAAACTTTTGGTCTATAAGCCATTAAAGGTAAAAAATGAATTAAAAGATAATAAAGACAAATATATTGTAAGTGGGAATAGAACTAAGAAAAACTTGGCCCTTATTTTTAAAGTGGATGATAAAACGAATATAAATAAAATTATTAGTGTTTTAGAGAAAACAAAGACTAAAGCGACTTTTTTTATAGATAGTACTTTTTTAGAGAAAAATCATAATTTAGTAATAGATTTAATTGAAAAAGGACACACCATTGGTAATTTAAGTAATAAAGAAGATTATACGCATCCTGATTTTACTTGGATGAAAACTATAATCAAAAGTACTGGGAAACAAAAATATAATTATTGTTATACTAAAACTAAAAACAAAGAAGTTTTAAATAATTGTAAAATGAATAATTCATACACTATTATTCCGACTGCTATAATTAAGGATAGACCATTTATAAATACTAAAAATAACATTGATAAAGGTGCCTTAATATTGATAGAAACTAGTAGTCAATTGGATAATGAATTAGAAAATATTATCACGTATATTATTAGTAAGGGTTATCAAATAATTAATCTTGAAAAAGAACTAAAAGAATAAAGAATATAAAATAAGTAAAATAATATAATTATGGTAGGAGGAGATATAATGAAAAAACTAGTTCCATTTAAAAAAGACATTGTATTTGATACTAATATAGCTGAAATAAATAGTATTTCACTAGAACATGAGGTTTTAAAAAAAGAAGAAGGTTTAATTTCTGGTAAATTTATTGTTAGTGGTGATTATAAAATGACTGATACAAGTGTTCATTTAGATAATTTTGAATATGAATTACCATTTAATATAAACATTGATAAAAAGTATATTATTGATAATGCTGAAATAGATATTAGTGATTTTTATTATGAAGTAGTAAATAATAGGATTTTGTCAGTAAATATTGAACTTTCAGTTGATAATATAGAGGAGGTAACTATGGAAAGAGAAGAAAAAATTGAAACAGAGGATTATCCATCTGAAATAAATGAAGAAATTCCTGAAGTAATAGAAGATAATAGAGAAGAGGTAAGTGTAAAATCATTATTTGATGGACTGGATGAAAACGAAAATTATGTTGTTTATAAAATCCATATTGTTACGGAAAATGACACTATCGAATCAATTGCTGCTGATTACGAGGTTACTAAAGAAGATCTTAATGCTTACAATAATTTATCGGAAGTTAAAATTGGCGATAAAATAATTGTTCCTGCCAATGAAAATTAATGAAGCATTAAAACATTATTCTTTGGTACCAACTAGATATGAAAAAAAAGGTAAAGCTAATATAATTGATACTAATAATGGAAAATATGTCTTTAAAGATGGGAAAGTGGATTTAGAAATATTAAATTATTTAAAATCTAGGAATTTTGATTATATGCCTAAATTTATTAATGATATTCGCAGCGATGAATATCAATTAACTGAATATTTGAAAGGATTTGATATTCCTAAAGAACAAAAAATACTAGATTTAATCCTTCTAGTATCTTTGCTTCATAGTAAGACAACTCATTATAAAGAAATAGATTTAAATGATTTTGAACAAATTTATGATGATATTGATAATAATTTAAACTATTTATATAGTTATTATACTGATATCATTACGATAATTGAAAGTAAAGTGTTTATGAGCCCTAGTGAATATTTGCTGGCTCGTAATATATCAAAAATATATGAATGTATTGATCGATGTAAAGATTATTTAGAAGAGTGGCATGAATTAATTCAAAACAAAAGAAAACAAAGAAATGTAGTTCTGCATAATAATCTAAATCTTGACCATTTTATCAGAACTGAAAACTCGTATTTAATCAGTTGGGATAAAGCTAAAATTGGTAGTCCTATTTTTGACTTATATAAATTATATAAAAATCATGCTTTAGATTTTGATTTTTCTGACATTTTAAATGAATATGAGGTTCATTATCCTTTAATGGAAGATGAAAAAAGATTATTATTTGTGTTGATGAGTATGCCAAACCTTATTGAATTTAATGATACTGAATATAACATGTGTATAAAAATTAGTAAAGAAATAGATATTATTTATAAAGCTGAAGCCATTACCACCAAAAAAGCTTAAATAAACAGAAAAGTGCACATATAATAAATAAAAATAACAAAATTACATTAAAACGCGTAACAATAAATAATGTAATTATAATTTGATAAAATAATATAATTCCAAAAATTAATCCTAATATACACCATTTACCGCGTCCGCACCACCATCCTCGCATAAATATCACCTAATATAATATATTCTAATAAATAGACCTAGTATAGACATTGGTCTATTTTTACTTTATAATTTA
>CAZZCM010000085.1:0-3796 GCA_964652445.1 uncultured Muribaculaceae bacterium
CCAATAAAATTGTTTTAAATAATCCTAATAAAGTAATTTTATATACTAAAAATTCTAATATATTTTATACTATTAATCAAGTTGACTTTGAATTTAACTTTAGTAGATTAAATTTATGGACTAATTCTGCTGATTTATCAGTCGCAGGTTCAATTAGCAATTTACCAGATTTTTCATGGTACAAAGAGGATGACCTAGTTAGTTTAACTGGCTCTTTTACTAGTTCATCAACAACAATTAATACTAATAATTTTACACAAGATGAATTAAATAATCTTCCTGATTTGAGTAATTTATCATTCCAAAGTAAAAAACAACTTTCGATTGGGACTAGTATTTTTAGTATTGATTCAGTTACAGTTAGTTCATCAGCAATTAGTGGTTATGCCCTACCTTATCAAGATGTCTTAATTGAATACGATAATGTTAACGAAATTGTAAGTGCAGATGAAAAGGGATTTTTTAGATATGATTTAAGTGATGCCATAAATGATGGCACAATTATTAATATAACAGTTAATTTAGCAGGCAGTTTTATTTATAACAAAAGAAGTGTTTTAACTCCTTATGAGGGCGAATTAATAATGATGAGCGTGCCAGAAAATATTTCATTTTTACTTAATCCTATTTCAACCTCGCCAATTATTTTTCCAAAAAGTGAGCAAATAGAAATTACAGTTATTGATAGTAGAACAACTAGTTCAAATTGGAAATTATATGTCAGTATATCTAATGATTTTTTATCAGCAAATAATTTAGAATTACCACAAGCTCTTATATTTAAAAATACTGATAGCAGCACTATAACTTTATCTGATAACCCACAGCTAGTATTTACTGGTAGTAATAACAATGGAGTTACTAATGTAACAAATATCGTTTGGGATAATGAACATGGACCACTACTATGTTTAGCTAATATTTATCTTGAAGCAAATGAAGAATATAATACTAAGATAATTTGGAATATCGAAGAATAATAATTTTAGTATATTCCACAATAAACAAGAAAAAAAGAATACAATTTTTAAATCTATATTCTTATTTCACAAACTATTTTACCACCAATATGGTCTATCACATCCATAATCAAATTTAATTATTTTCGTACAAATACTTACAACAGTTACGTAATTGCTTTGTTTTATAGATTCATTATCACATTTTAAATAGCAACAATTTTTTAAAGCGAAGTACTCATTATATTTTTTTTTTGACTTCAAACGTGATATTTGTAGTTGAAAGATTAGCAACTTCATCTAAAGTAATTGTTAATGTATTAGTTGTACTATCAAATGTATATTGTGATGATGTAGCATTAGTTCCATTTATAGTTATACTTCCGTCTACAAAGTCAACTTTAGTGCCATCAATAATATCTGTAACAACTGGGTTTTCGTATGCAGTATCGGTTTGATTATCAATAGTTATGGTGTATGTTAAATTTCCACTAGCCCAATTAGTTTTATCTGCCGATTTTGAAATACTAAGACCATCTATTATATTTACTACTAAAGCATTTGAAGTTAATGACGTTGGTATAGAATTATAATTACCAAGGGCCGTTGCTGTATTAGATAATTCGCTCATAGTTAGCCTCCTCTAAATTAATATATGTCTTTTATTTGAATATGTTAATTTTTCTAGAAAAAAAGAAAGTTCTATGACTTTCTTTAAATACATGCTAGTATGAAACAAACTAATAAGATTATTAACAATACTGCTAAAGCGAATTTCCAAATATATTTGAACCAGTCTCCGAATTTTACATCGAAATAACTAAGTCCAGCAATTAGAATAACACTTGTTGGGAATACAATCATTCCTAATCCGTAGATTGATTGAACTACTAATCCAGCTATTGAAAGATCTGAAACACCAAATGAGCTTATATAAACTTGGATTCCAGCTAATAAGTAGTATAAATCATTATAGAAGAAACTTCCGAATAATGACGCAACTCCTGTAATTAGTACATTAAAGTCATCTGTCAAGCCAAATGTTTTAGCAAACAATGTATCTACCAATGTTCCAGTTCCACTATATGAAGCTTGATATAGAACAGTTAAGATTACACTTGCTAATGCAGCATAAATAGCTGTTGGTAACATTGCTTTAACACCAGCAATGAAGCTTTCAACAAATGCATTGAATTTTAACTTGTAAATCCATGCGATTAAGCCTGCAGCAATAACCATCATGATTATGAATTCAACATTTCCCCAATAACCGATTTGGCTAATTCCACTTAATAAGTGTTCAAAGATAGCGAAATCACCAATTTTTACTTCCATAATTGAAGTGTGGACATCATTAAATAATTCAATTCCAAATGAATAATACCAGTTATACATTCCTACTAATGTAACAACAATCATTAAGACAAATATTACAATTAATGGAAGTGTATTAACTTTGTTTTTCGCATTTACTTTCTTAACGTCTTTAGCAACAGCTAAACTTTGAGTATTCTTTTTAGTCGTCTTTTTAGATGCGGTCTTCTTAGTAGTTGCTTTTTTAGTCTGAGTTTTCTTAGCTGTAGTTTTCTTAGGTTCTGCTTTAACTTCTTTAACAGTTTCTTCATTTTTAGCTTTTACTGTTTTAGAAACCTTTTTACCTTCTCCTCTTTTACTAAATTTTAAAACAAAGAAAATCAAAAGTGCAGTAATGACTACTAATAAAACTAATTTAGCTACAATTTGGTTACTCATATCTAAAGATAAAATGTTTTTAGTATAACCAGTTACATTAAATCCATATGTTGAGCATACTGATCCAACTAAAATAGCTCCTACTGTTGATGCCATTGCAGTTATTTTGTCATAGTTCATCGCAAATAATACAGCGGCAAATAATGGAACTAAAACAAATAATGGCAATGTCAAACCTGTAATTGATGAAAGAATTACAAAGAAAATAATTGTAAAGATTATAAATCCCTTTTCTTTACCTGTAAATTTCTTAGTAATATTTTCTACCCATGTAGGAAATGCCCCTGTTTTTTCCATAACACCATACAATCCACCTATCACTGCAAAGACTACAATATATAAAGCGAATGTAAGTAGTGTTGAAACTGGAATGTTCACTAAGTCAAACAAACCAACGGCGTCGATACCATTCGTAGTTAATTCACCATCTGAATAAGTACCTACAGGAATTATCCAACTCAAAACTACAAAAATTAAGAAAGATATTCCAATTGCTTTAAGTAAATTTCTTTTCACTTTTCTATACCTCCCATTGTCATTATATCAGAAAAGGCTTTTAATATAAAGCTTTTTTGATAAAAAAATATATTTTTTAGAAAACTACTATTAATTTTATGCTTTTATGATTAATTTATTAACGGTTATGTTATACTATTGCTAGGTGATTTTATGAATTCTTTTTTATTTTCTAATAACAACAAGAGATATCATACTTTAGATTATTTTTATAAACAAAAGTTTGGATGTAAGGTTTGTAAGATAAGTTTAAATGCTGGTTTTTCTTGCCCAAATATAGATGGAACAATTGGAACTGGTGGTTGTATTTATTGCTCCAAAAGTGGTAGCGGTGAATATGGCGGCAATAAAAATGATGATTTAATTAAACAATTTAATGACATTAAAAAAATCATGGATAGAAAATGGCCAAACAGTAAATATATCGGCTATTTTCAAGCCAGAACCAATACTTATGCTCCACTTGATATTTTAAAAGAAAAATATGAAACTATTTTAAAACTTGATAAAGTTGTTGGTTTATCTATTGCAACTAGACCTGATACAATTTCCGATGAGTGTTTGGATTA
>CAZZCM010000086.1:0-3489 GCA_964652445.1 uncultured Muribaculaceae bacterium
CCACTAGGCATTTCTGATGTTTCTCCCATTTGTCCCATATTGTCTTGTGAATTTGCATTTGTTGTGGGGTTGTTTTTTGCGTAATTAATTGTTAATCCTATTACTAAGCATAATACAATTATAATAATTATTAAAATAATATTTTTAATTTTTCTTGTCATTTTATCATCCTTTCATTTATATATGACGTTACTATTGTATCACTTAATATTAGTTCGCGCAAATGAAATAGTAAAATTGTTTATAAGGGATGATTTTTATGTACTGTAGGTGGTAGTTATGATTATGAAATAATAATATTTAATTATGGTTATGTCTATTTTAAATTGAAAGATAATAAAATATATTATAATGCTATTTGACTAAATGGCACTATTATGACGAGTGGTAAAGGGTTTTTAAGTTTGGGGTTATAATAAATTTCATAAAATCAGCTGTTTTAAATTAAGTATGTTTAATATGAAGAAAAAACTTCGATAGTTGGCTTTTATCTCTTAAACTATTTGAAAGGGGGTAGATGATGCAATATAATGTTATTGATGTTGTAGATGAGAAAATGACTGATGCTGAATTAAAAAAGATGATTAATAAAAAGTTGTATAAGATAATTGAATTTATGGAGTTTAATGTTAATATAACTGAATAAGTATTGGTTATGTTAATTTTAAATTTAATTTCTGTCTTTGTGTTGGGGGTAATAGTTATGGATGAAAGTGTTAGAGAGAAAAAATTATTAAGGGTTGGAATTTATGAAAGGTTGTCTGATGAAGATAAAGACAAAGTAAACAAAGAAGAGACAAGCGAATCTATCAAAAATCAAAGGCATCTGCTTATGGAGGAGGTTAATAAAAGAGAAGATTTTATATTAGTTGATGAATATTGTGATGAGGATTTATCGGGTGCAGGAACTTATAGGCCTGAATTTGAAAGACTTATTAGAGATTGTGAAAATGGAAAGATTGATGTAGTTTTATGTAAAAGTCAATCAAGGTTTTCAAGGGATATGGAAATTATTGAGAAATATCTTCATAATAAGTTTATCCTCTGGGGAGTTAGATTTATAAGTCTGGCGGATAATGCGGATACAGCAAATAAGGGTAATAAGAAATCAAGGCAAATCAATGGACTTGTTAATGAGTGGTATTTGGAAGATGTATCTAATAATATTAGAAGTGCTTTTAAGGCTAAAATGAAACAAGGAGAATTTATTTCTCCTTTTGCCTCATTTGGCTATGAAGTTTCTAAGGAAGATAATAATAAATTAGTGGTTGATTTGGTGGCTGCGGAAATTGTAAAAAATATATTTAATTTATATTTAACAGGGTTAGGTTTTACGGGTATAGCAAAATATTTAAATGGTAAAAATATACCTTGTCCTTCGCTTTATAAATACCAAAAAGGGATTAAATTAAATGTCATTAGTAATAGGCCTAGGGAAAAGATTAAATGGAGTACAAATGCTATTAAAACTATTCTGACAAATGAATTATATTTGGGGCATCTAATTCAAGGTAAACGAACTACTGTAAGCTATAAAAATCATAAAATTAAAAGAAAAGATAAAAAAGAATGGATAAGGATAGAAAATACTCACGAGGCTATCATTGATGAGGAGATATTTAATAAGGTGCAAGTGGCTATGAAAGAAAGAACTAAACCGATGAAAGCGACAGGAGTTGTTCATATCTTCTCGGGTAAAACGTTTTGTCTTGAATGTAAACATTATATGAGGAAAAAGAACTCTGGTAAGCATGAATATTTAGTTTGTTCTGGTAATCGTGATGGGTATGATGATTGTATTAATAAATCTTCTATTAGATATGATGAACTTGAAAATTTGGTTTTAGATGTAATAAATAAGATGATTAAGAAATATTATGATCGAAATGAATTAAATAACCTTGTTTCTAAAAAGAAAATAAATAGATTTGCTGATAAAATAAAATCTTTGGAAAAGCAAAAGGAAAATGCTGAAAAGGAAATTTCTAAAACTAGAAATTATTTAAAAAATCTATATGAAGATAAAGTTAATGGGGTTATAACAGTAAAGCAATTTAAAGACTTGGTAACTGATTATAATAAGCATGAAGATCGGTATATTGACCAAATTAAGTCTGTTGATGATGAGATTGCTTATTATAAAGCAAAAGAAGCGTCTTCAAAAAATAATGATAAAATTTTTAGTAAATATCAAGAATTTAAAAATTTGAACAGAGTTATTATTGATGAATTTATTGATAAAATTTATATAGGAAAGTTAAATAAAGAAACAAATAGTAGGGATATTCAAATTAAATGGAATTTTGGATAATCCTTTACTTGCATAATCAAAATATATGATGTGGAAAAGTGTCTTCACTGTATTCAAAGAGTTTCTTTAATAAGAACACTGGCTACTAAACCTGATTTGCTATTTCTTGATGAATCTTTCTCAGCTTTAGATTATCAAGCTAGATTAGCTGTTTCAGACGATGTTTATAAAATTATAAAAAGGGAAAAAAAGAGTGCGATTATGGTTACTCATGATATTAGTGAGGCAATTAGTATGGCTGATAAAATTATTGTTTTATCTAAAAGACCTAGCAAAATTAAGAATATTTATGAAATTAAATTAACTAATAAAAGTACACCGATTAATAATCGTAAAGCTAAGGAATTTTCTAAATATTATGATTTAATTTGGAAGGATATTGATTATCATGTTTAGTGAGGAACATAAAAAATATTTGCGAAGTATTAGAATTAATGTGTTTTTGATTAGATTTGTTCAGATTTTAATTATTGTGGCTTTGATTGTTTTTTGGCAATTAGCGGCTAATTTTGGTCTTATTAATACTTTTATTTCTTCTAGTCCAAAGGCGATTTTTCAGACAATTGTAAATCTTTATAATGATGGGTCTTTATTTCATCATATATGGGTTACTTTGTATGAAGTCATTGTAAGTTTTGTTTTAGGAACATTTATTGGCGTTTTAATTGCGACTTTTTTATGGCGATTTAAATTTCTTGCGAAAGTACTGGACCCTTATTTAACGGTTTTAAATAGTTTACCTAAAGTTTCTTTAGGCCCAATAATTATTATTGTGGCGGGTGCGGGAACTGGTTCGATTATTTTAATGGCTTTACTTATATCGGTTATTATTACAATAATTGATGTGCATCAAGCTTTTATGAGTACTGATCCTAATAAGGTTAGACTTCTTGAAAGTTTTAGAGCTTCTAGAAGTCAAATGTTTTTTAAATTAATTTTACCTAGTAATTATAATAATATTATTAGTGTATTTAAAGTTAATTTGAGTTTAACTTTTATTGGTGTCATTATGGGTGAATTCTTAGTTAGTAAAGCTGGTGTTGGTTATTTAATTATGTACGGTTCACAAGTATTTAACCTTAATTTAGTTATGACTGGCATTATTCTTTTGGCTATTATGGCTAGTTTATTATATTATTTAATTCTTTTTATTGAAAAAAGGCTATCAAAGTGAAATT
>CAZZCM010000087.1:0-3447 GCA_964652445.1 uncultured Muribaculaceae bacterium
CCTTCACAATTATTGTTTGAGATAGCCCCTTTAATATTGATTACAGCAATTGTACTTTCTAGTATCAAAGGAATAGTCATTAAAGGTATAGATGGAATTAACCCAATTAAAAGTCCAATGGCACATATTTTATCTGATACTTGATCTATTAATTGACCTGTTTTTGTTGTTCCCTTTAAGGCTCTAGCTATTTTACCATCTAAAAAGTCAGTTAGTAAAAAAGCAGATGATGTTAATAAAACAAGGGGGATATTACCAGAAAGTACCAGTGGTGGAATAACAAAAGGAGCAGCTATTCTTGATAGACTTAATAAGTTAGGAATTATTGCTCTTTTGTTAGTTAAGTCTTTTTTTAGTTGCTCGATATCTATTAAATTTTTTATAATGCTACTTCTCATTTACTCCACTTCCTCGTTTTTGTCTGTTATTTTACCATATTTTCAAATTAGTTACAAGATTTTAAAAAAACCTTTTATTTAAAAAAAAAGTGTCAAAAAGACTGTCAACTAAAATAAAAATTACTATATAAATATATACACAAAATTATACGTTTGATATAATAATTATATAGGTCATAAATGAGGTGATAGTTATGAAAAGGACATTTTTTGCACTCTTAACATTGATATTATCTTTTAGTTTTATTGGTAGTACCAAAGCAGCCCTTTATAGTGATGCTAGTGTAGGAACTTATGAACAAGAACTTGCTAAATTTCCTTGTGATTATCAAACTAAAATAAAAGCGTTACACAATACTTATCCAAATGCGGTTTTTGTAGCCCAAACAGTTTTCTTCGATTGGAGTAAATATAAAGAAGTTTCAGTGTCTTGGAATGATATGGTAACTGCTGAAACAGCAGGGCAAAAAAGTTTAATCGAAGCAAGTGCCCCTGCTTCTTATAGAAAAGCAACATGTGCTCAAAGTAATTCTGCTGGATGTTCTTGGTATATTGCTTCACAAACTGGAGTTGAATATTATTTAAATCCATATAATTTCTTAGATGCAACTTACGTCTTTATGTTTGAATCACAATTTTATAACACATATCAAACAGAAACAGGCGTTGAAAATATTTTAAAAAGTACCTTCATGGCTAACAAAAATTGCCCAGGGTCTAATAAAACCTATGCTGCTGTCATAATGGAAGCTGCTAAAAAATATGATGTAAGTCCATATATGCTAGCATCTAGACTAAAATTAGAAAATGGTAAAGGTACTAGTTCTTTAGTAACAGGTGATTATCCTGGCTATACAGGTTACTATAATTATTTTAATATTCAAGCTAGCGGTTCTACTGATAAAGAAATTATAGAAAATGGTCTTTCTTGTGCGAAAGGTACACTTAAAAATAAAAATGGTAAGTTAGTTTGTGATGGTAACAATTGGACAAGCCCTTATTTATCAATAATTGGTGGAACAAAATTTATTAGGGAACAATATATTGGCGTTAACGATCAATATGGTGTTAGAGGACAAATGACAGGCTATCTTCAAAAATGGGATCCATACGGTGCTATTTATGGTGGTCATCAATATATGCAAAATATTAGAGCTCCATATTTTGAAGCTAAAAGTACATACACTAGTTATTCTGCAACAAGTGGATATCAAAATTATCGATATGTCTTCCACATTCCAATTTTTACAGGAGCGCCTAATACGACAAATACAAGCTGTTCTAGTGCAACTGTGACAAGTATACCATACAAAACAAGTAATGGATATATGAGTGGAATCACCCAAGGAACAACCGCCAGTACCGTTGCCACAAACACCAAAGGAAGCGTAACTAATGCCAGTGGTAAAACTAAAACAAGTGGTAAAATCGCTACTGGAGACAAAGTTAAAATTGGCAACAACACATATACTGTAGTAATTTACGGCGATGTTAACGGTGATGGCTCAATAAGTTCTGTTGATTATGTTAAAATTAAAAATCATATTACTGGAGCTAATAAATTATCTGGAGCTTCATTACAAGCTGCTGATGCCAATAGAGATGGAAGTATTAAATCAGTAGATTACGTTAAAGTTAAAAATCATATTATTGGTGCTAGTAAAATTACACAATAAAGGAGGTCAAAATGAAAAAACAATTACTTTTTATAATTATTATTTTGACATCTTGTTTGTTTGTATCAAAAGTAAATGCTGCATCTATTAGTATAAGTGCAAATAAAACATCAGTAACTGTTGGCTCTACTGTAACAGTCACCATGAGAGTTTCGGATGCAGCTGGTACTTTTAAAATGTCATCTTCAAATAGTTCTGTCTTATCTGGTGGTGGCTCTGTATTTTTAGATAACGGAAGTCAAAGTTATACTTTTAAAGCAAATAAAATCGGTAGTGCAAATGTTGTAGCAGCTGCCGTCGAAGCTACTGATTATAATACTGAAGCTACTTTTTCTGGCAGTAAATCAATAACGATAAATGTTGTTTCAAGTAGTAGTAGTAATTCAAAATCTTCTGATAATACTTTAAAATCATTATCAGTCGAAGGTCAAAATATTTCATTTGACAAAAACAATACAACGTACAATTTATCGGTAAGTAATGATGTAAAAAAAATAAAAATAAGTGCTGAAGCATCTGATTCAAAAGCTACGGTTACGGGAACTGGAGAAAAAGATGTTCAGGAAGGCGATAATAAATTCGATGTAGTTGTAACCGCTGAAAACGGTGATAAAAAAACATATACAATAAATGTAAATGTTGATTCAGAACCAATTACTGTGACAGTTAACGGTAAAAAATATACTTTAGTTAAAAATAAAGAAGATTTACCAGAGCTTGCAATAGAACATGAAGATTTAGTTTTAAATTTTGATGATCAAGAAATTTCAGCTTATAGAATTGATACAATTAATTATGTATTAGTTGGACTTCGTGATGGAGACGGTAATATAAAATTATATAAATATGATTCATATAAAGATAAAGAAAAACCTGACAAATATACTTTGTTTAGACAGTTTACTACTCCACAAGTATATATTTCTTATTTAAAGTTCCCATCTAAATTAATTCCTAATGATTATAAAAAATATAAAGAAAAAATCAATGATGAAAAAGTAGATGTTTATAAACTTGATAAAGATTCAGATTATTGTTTATTCTATGGAGTAAACATTGAAACTGGCGAAAAGAATATCTATAAATACGATAGTAACGAAAAAACTTTTCAAATTTACGATAAAGAAGAAATAAAAAAATTAGAAAAACAAATGCAAGAATTTAAATATATTTTTGTTGGATTAGTTGGTCTATGTTCTTTATTATTAATTATAATTGTACTTTTAATTTTTAATAGAAAAAGAAAAGTCAAAAAAATGTTAAAAAAACATATTGAAAAACACAATATGGTTAGTTTATAAAGAGACAATGGTCTCTTTTATGCTATTAAACAGTTTAGTTAACAAAAAACTTGGAAGGAAAGCTGGAATTGG
>CAZZCM010000088.1:0-3341 GCA_964652445.1 uncultured Muribaculaceae bacterium
GTTTGGCCTAGTGGCCGCCTCACTAAAATTATTTTATCATATTTAAAAATATTATGCAAGAAAGGAGAAAAAAATATGAAAAAAATAACTTTATTTATTTTAGGTGTTTGTTTATTAACCATAAATTTAACCAGTGCCAAAGCCGAAGAAACCATTACCTATAAAAGACTAAACAATATCTATTTTAATCTTACGGTCGATGGAAAAACCGAATCAAACCATGTAACCGCATTCTATTTAGGCAATAGATTAGCTTATTGTATCGAACCTGGAAAAGATATTACAACCAAGACATACGAAGTGTACCCAGATTGGTCAAAAACAACCATCAATGAAGAAACTAGAAGCTATATTGAAAAGCTAGGATATTATGGCTATGAATACCCTAACCATCAAACCGATAAATACTATATTGCTACCCAAGAACTCATTTGGAAAGCAGTAAACAACAGCGTTAATATATATTGGACAACCCAAGAAAATGGTGGTGGCCAAATAATAGACATCGAAAATGAAAAACAAGAAATTTTAAATCTAGTTGAAAAACACAATATAAAGCCATCTTTTATAAATAGTAAAATCAAGGGTCAAGTTGGCGAAACCATCGAGATAGAAGATGCCAACAACACATTAAACAACTATGAATTAAGCGAAAGCCTTTACCACACCTTAGAAATTAAAGATAATAAACTAGTAATAACTTTTAACGAAGAAGAAACACAGCCAGAAGAAATCACCTTAACTAGAAAAAATTACGACAGTAATGTCTTACTAATATATGTAAAAGACGACTCACAAAAATTAGCAGCTTTAAGATTATCAAACACCGAGCAAGAAAAAATTATATTACAAAACTACAAAAAAACACAGCCAGAGCCAGAAATAGTTAAAGTCCCTAGTACCGCTGATAACGAAATCATTAAACATTTCGGTATAACATGGACAACAAAAAATAATGTCGCAAAGTTTAATTAAAGCCACTCTACTAGTGCTTTCTATTTCCAATAGCATAAATTTAAATATTGCCGAAACAACAATTCAAAATCCTATTTTAGAAATACCCAAAATAAATCTAAAACAAGAATTTTACCCAAATGATAAAGAAAAAAACAACGTCGATAAAAATATCCAAGTCATTGAAACATCCAAAATGCCAAACATCAAAGGAGGTAATCTTATCTTAGCTTCGCATAGTGGTAGTTCCGATATTGCCTATTTCAAAAACCTAGATAAATTAACAATCAACGATACAGCCTATATATATTATCAAAATAAAAAATACAAATATGTCATAAGCAAAATATATGATGTGGAAAAAACTGGTTACGTTAATATTCAAAGAAACAAAAATAAACAAACACTAACGCTAATAACATGCAAAAAAAACACCAATAAACAAACAATATTTATTGGTTATCTCGCACCTAATTAAGGTGCTTTTTCTTGAAAAAAACATCAAAAAAACATATAATGATAAGGGTGATAAAATGAAACACACATTTAAAATCAAAGAACTATATCCTAATATATATCAAATAGAAGAATTTAAAAAAGTAAATTGTACCTTAATCAAAGGAAAAGACAAAGCCATACTATGGGATATGGGATATGGCGTTTATGATTTAAAAAAACAAATAGATAAAATGATTAATACACCATTAATTGTTATTGCCAGTCACGGCCACCCTGACCATACCTTAGGATGCACCCAGTTTAACAAAATCCTTATACCAAAAAAAGATAAAAAAATATTCAAACAGAGTAACAGTAAAGTTCGCAGATATTATACCTTAAAAAATCTAATGAAGAATAATCCACTTACCAAAAAAGACAAAATTAAATTTATATTCAAAAAATTACCAGAAGTCAATTATATTGAAGAGGGAAGCGAAATAAATTTGGGTGATATAACCGCCAAAATAGTTCCATTACCCGGCCATACTGCAGGTTCAATCGGCTTACTTTTAAAAGAACCCAAAATTTTATTAACCGGTGATGCCATTTGTAATGATCTTTGGATATTTTTGCCCGAATCCTTATCCATAAAGGAAAATATAAAAAACTTAGAAAAAACCTTAAAATTACCATTCACCCATTATATAGCCGCCCATAAACAAGAACTATATCCAAAAAAACAAATCAATAACATATTAGAAACTTTAAAAAATTTAGATCCTAAAAACGATAAACCAAGAACCATGTTAAAAAGATACCAAACATATAGTTGTAAACAAGAAACACCTTATGGCACCATAACTATAATCTATAAACAATAACAAGTTCAAAGAAACAAAAAGTATATGAACAACAAAATAAAAATACCAAACAACTATTGGTATTTTTTTAACGCCTCACTTATCGTTTATCAACATAGAACGGTTATCTTCAATTTCATCCAATTTTTTCTTAAATTCCTCATTATTTACAAAATCAGAATAAAAAAGTTCATCTGGGTGCATATTAAACATAGCCGCAATTAAAATGGCATTTTCATATGATAGCTTTCTATAACCATTACATATTTGCCATACATAAGGCCTCGAATATCCAAGTAATCTTGCCATATCAGAAAAACGATAATCATTATCACGTACACACGCTTTAATTAATTTAAGTTCTTGTTTCATTAATATCCTCCAAATCTATCGCAACCATTTGCTAAATTCTTAGCGAACCAATGCGTCTAATTAGATGTCGACCATCCAAAAATAAAAACGTACAATGTAGTTAGCAAAATGTTCACTATGACGCACAAGAAAAAAATAAAATTCTGCTAATAAACAATGCCAAAGGTGGTGCTTGAAATGTCTATAAGCAATAAAAAAGTTGATTTAGATAGAGTGTATATAGCCCATAATATCAAAGCAAGAAGATTAGCTAAAAAATGGACTCAAGAAACTCTAGCTTTTGAATCAAATACAACTAGGAAACTTATTAGCGATTTAGAACTTGGAAAACGAAATGCTCAAATAGATACAATTTCTAGAGTTGCCCATGCTCTCGGTTGTAACTTATCTAACATTTGTGAACCAACCAAATAATATCTTTATCGCTAATCCTATTATATCAAAAAAATAACGATATGTCTTTAAATGTCGTTTTTATTTACTCAAAAAAAATTAACTTGTAAAACCAGATATAATCCCAACCATGATAACAGTTGCATTTGTTCCTATTATACTAACATTAGAATTATTAGAGAATTTGATGTATTTACCAATAAAAAAAGATTATTGTTATCCATTAAAAGTATTATAAAAATGAGGTATGTTTTAAATAAAATATACCTCTTTTTAATTTAAAGTTAAAGAAAACAAAACTTTCCATAAGTATATTACTTA
>CAZZCM010000089.1:0-3316 GCA_964652445.1 uncultured Muribaculaceae bacterium
TAATCCTATTTGCTCCCCACGCTTTCGTGTCTCAGCGTCAGTAATGGCCCAGCAAGCCGCCTTCGCCACTGGTGTTCCTTCTAATATCTACGCATTTAACCGCTACACTAGAAATTCCACTTGCCTCTACCACACTCAAGTCTGCCAGTTTCTAAAACGAACCGAGGTTAAGCCTCGGGCTTGAATCTTAGACTTAACAAACCGCCTACGAACGCTTTACGCCCAATAAATCCGGATAACGCTCGCCCCCTACGTATTACCGCGGCTGCTGGCACGTAGTTAGCCGGGGCTTTCTGGTATGGTACCATCACATTAAGTTCATTTCCTAACCTAATCATTTTTTCCATACAACAGAGTTTTACAATCCAAAGACCTTCATCACTCACGCGGCATTGCTCGTTCAGGGTTTCCCCCATTGACGAATATTCCTAACTGCTGCCTCCCGTAGGAGTTTGGACCGTATCTCAGTTCCAATGTGTCCGATCAGCCTCTCAGCTCGGATATGCATCGTTGCCTTGGTAAGCCATTACCCCACCAACAAGCTAATACAACACGAGCCCATCCTAAGGTGAAGCCGAAGCTCCTTTTAGCATAAATAGTTATCTATTTATGAATCATCCGGTATTAGCTATCGTTTCCAATAGTTGTCCCAGTCCCTAGGGTAGGTTACCCATGCATTACTCACCCGTCTGCCACTAAGTGGAAATCCAAATCCAATTTTGTGCAAGCACGCAATCTTCAATGGGCCACTTCGTTCGACTTGCATGTCTTAGGCATGCCGCCAGCGTTCATCCTGAGCCAGGATCAAACTCTCCAAAAAAAATAAAACTTAATGTGTTTAGTTGTTTTTTATTTGAATAATGTCCTGACTAATTTGAATTGACATTTTGCTCAGTTTTCAAAGATCATTCTACCGCTTTTTGTCCAGCGGTAACTCTAATATATCAAATGTAATTCTTTAAGTCAATACTTTTTTTTAATTTTTTTAAAATATTGACATTTGATGACTTTTTTTGACAATATCACCAAAAATTACCCGTTTAATATATCAAATTTTTTTGGTCAAGTCAACAATTTTTTGAAAAAAATTTATTTTTTTAATTTGATATTATACTATATATGGTGTTTGCCAATGTCATGCTTTGTTTTGTTTGACTTCTTTATAACTTAAACTTGAAGAAGGCTTAATCTAACTTAGCTTTCTTTATAATATATGCATTATGTTGTTTTTAATTCCTATTTAAATTTGTTTTTTATCTTTTAGTTGCTGATACATATGACCGTAGACTAAATTAAGCTCATTGTTAAACATTGAGACATGGCTTTGATAGTCGGTTATCAATTCTGAAAGGGCTTCATTTATTACTATATCTAAATCGTCGGAGTAATTCATTTTCTTTTTGTGGTACTTATATTCTTGTTTGTCTAATATTTTGAAACTACCATTTGGAAAAATACGAAGGTCTAGATCATAGTCTATATATTTAATTGTATTTTCTTCTATTATGAAGGGGGTAGCTATATTACAATAATATGTTACACCTTCTTTTTTTAGTTGAACAATTATGTTATACCATTTATCTTTGAAAAAGTACATGATGGCTGGTTCTTTTGTCCTCCATGTATTACCTTGGGCCTCAGTTACCAATGTTTTTTCATTGCCAAACACAATGTAGTCTTTTTTTATATCTAGAGCAACGGCTTCATCCCAGCAGCGATGAATTTTTCCGTTGTGTTTATAACATTGAATTTGTAGTTTGTCGCCGACTTTTATTTTTTGCATCTTTATCACTTCCTATATGTCGTTTATATTATTATAACTTTTTTTTAATAAAAAAGAAAGCGTTCTTTATTATTTTGGCTTTCTATATAGTTCATGTATTTTTATCTATTTTGTGAGTTCTTGTAATGCTGTTTGTAATTGATTATCGGTTTCTTCACTAGGGTTTTGGGCAAATTCATCAGAGAGTTGTACTTTAATATTAGGTTCGATGCCTTTTTGATCAATCCATATGCCTTTTGAAGTTAACCAATATTTAGTGGTTAGTTTATATTTGTCACCATTGGTTAAATTTTGTAGTTCTTGTACGGTACCTTTTCCGTAGGTTTTTTCGCCAATGACGGTGGCTCCATATTGTTCCATTAAAGCGGATGTTAGGATTTCTGAAGCGGAAGCGCTGGAGCTGTTTACAAGAATTGCTATTTTTATTTTTTGATCTTTTTTACCTTTTGAATAATATTTGGTTGTTACGCCTTGTTTTTGAATTTGGTATATAGGATGGCTTGAATCTAAAAATAAGGATATGATGTTTTCGGCAGTTGATAGGTAGCCACCTGAGTTGTCTCGTAAATCAATTATTAGGGAATCGATATTTTTTTTGGTTAATTTTTCGAATTGTGTTTTGAATTGGGTGTATGTGTTGTTGGCAAAGATGCTAACTTGTAAGTAACCGATTTTTTTTGAGTTTTTAGTATATATTTTTGAAGCTACAGATTGTAAGTTGACGTTGGAACTAGCTACTGATGTTTTATGTTCTTTGCCGTCTCTTATATAAACAAGTTTTATGGTTTTGCTTTTTTGGGCAGCAACTAGCTTTACGAATTTACTAGTTTGCATATTTTTAACATCTTTGTCGTTGGCTTTGATTATTATGTCGCCAGCTTTTAGTCCGGCTTTGTCGGCTGGGCTATTTTCAAAGACGCGATTGATGGTAATATTGCCTTCTTTATTATTATATATTTCTATTCCTATACCTTCATAGCTTCCTTCTAATGTTATATTGAAGTTCTCGGCATCATCGGAATCTAAAAAGGTTGAATTTTTGTCTAGTTTGTTTAATACGCCTTCTAGAGCAGCATCTAGCAGTTCTTTTTCGTCAATGTCACCATTATAATTGTCTTTTATATATTCATAGTTTTTTATAAAGTCTTGTAGTTCGGTTTCGACTAATTCGCCTTGGTTACTGAAAATTTTATATGAAAATATTCCGCCTAATGTTAAACCGACAATAACGGTTATTATAATTAAGCCGACGACTTCGCTGGTTTTAAATGTTTTTGGTTTTTCTTCTTTTGTTTCTTTTTTTGGCCAGTTGGTATGATTATCTTCTAATATATTGTCAGCTTTCATAACATTGGCTAATTTTTTTAGTTTATCTTTGGTTTCTAATTCTGTTTTTTTACTCATGATATCATCCTTTTTCTTTAACTTATGTTTTAGGTGTTCATATTTACAGTATATCATAATATGGGCTGGTGTTTGAAAAAAAGCTATTGTTTTTTTGTTTTATTGACAGTCAAATTGTAATCTAACATA
>CAZZCM010000090.1:0-3152 GCA_964652445.1 uncultured Muribaculaceae bacterium
GGAGACAGGTTTAAAGAAATTGTTAACAATTTAAAATAATTTCTTTTTATTTTTGCCATTGACAAACCTACGTTCGCTATGTATAATGGTGAATGATGAGGAGTGGTATGATGACAAATTTGTATATTGATTTTGATGGAGTAATTGTTAATTCTATTGATGTTACATATAAAATGGCAGATGATAAAGGCATTACAAAATGTGAAAAAGATTATGTGAAGTTTTATCAAAATTTAGATTGGAATGATGTTCTAAATAAATGTGAAGCAATTAACGATAGTTGGAATTGTATTCGTAAAATTATCGATAGTCATAAATTTAATGTAGCAATCTTAACGCATGTTACTTCTATTGGCGAGATAGAAGAAAAGGTTAAGCTAATAAGAAGTCATTTTAGGGATATTACAATAATTCCAGTACCCAAGGCCATTTCTAAAACTAACATGCTTAAAGCTGAAGGAGCGATTTTAGTAGATGACTTTGTTCGTAATTTAGATGAGTGGAAAGACGCTGGCGGATATGGTGTTAGGTTTGATTTAGACATGGATGGAAAAGGTTACCCAGTTATTGATAGATTAGATGTTTTAATCGATATGTTTGATTAAAATGTTTTTTTGTGCAAAGAGCCAACAAATTAACGAATATTTTGACAAAACTATGTACAAAAAGCCTTAAAAAAGGTATAATTATAAATAGTCTGGAGTGTGATGCGATGTTAGTACTTGCTAAGGCAGTTATGGCAATTATGTTAGGATTTGTCACAACAGTTATATTTGGCTATTTTGTAGTTAAGTGGCTTAAAAAAGAAAAACTCGGACAAAATGTTAGTAAAACTCTAGGAAAACGTCATGAATCTAAGCAAGGAACTCCAACAATGGGGGGAATAATGTTTATTATCCCTATCATGGTAATTACAGTTGCATTAATTTTAACTGGAAAAATGCAGTTTACGGCAAATTTATTTATTATTTTGTTTGTCTTTATTGCATATGCGTTGCTCGGGTATATTGATGATTATTTAGTTGTAAAAAAACATAATAATAAAGGTTTATCCATTTTTGTTAAATTACTTATCCAATTAGTAATTGCCCTAGTATTCTTCTACATATATTTAAGTAGTGGAAATGAACCAGTTGTAAATGTTAATACTTTAGGTTTTGAAGTTCACCTCGGTTGGGTATATGGCTTATTCTTATTATTTGTTTTAGTAGGTAGTAGTAATGCTGTAAATATAACTGATGGTCTTGATGGCCTTGCTGGAGGGCTTTCAGCAATTGCTTTCTTTGCCTTTGGTATTATTTGTTGGGGTTCAACTTGGACTCCAGGAAATGAAGACCTAGCGATATTTTGTTTTGTAACGGTTGGTGCTTTAGTTGGCTTTTTGGTTTATAATTCATATCCAGCCAAAGTATTTATGGGTGATACTGGTTCTTTAGCGCTTGGAGCAGTTTTAGGTAGTGTGGCAATTATTACTAACCATGAGATTACATTAGGAGTAGTAGCTGGTGTATTCATTATTGAGACACTTAGTGTAATTATTCAGCTAATTGCGATTAAAAAATTTCATAAAAAAGTATTTTTGATGGCACCTTTGCATCATCACTTTGAGAAATTGGGATGGACCGAAAGTGACATTGTTAAATTGTTTTGGTCAGTAGGCTTAATATTGAGCATGGCCGCCATTGGATTTGGTGTATGGATTTAACAAATTAATTTAAGGAGGAAATATTTATGAGTAAAGTAAAAGAAATATTAATTAAAATTGAAGGAAAAGAATGGAAAGAGGCATTGGATAAAGCTTATAATAAGGCAAATAAAAAGGCTAAAATTGATGGTTTTAGACCTGGGAAGGCACCTAAAGAAGTATTTATTAAAAAATATGGAAAAAAAGTTTTATATCAAGATGCTGCTGATTTGGTAATTGAAAAAGCTTATATGAAAATGCTTGATGATAATAAAGATATTCTAAAAGATTTAGTAGCGAAACCAGAGATTACCTTTAATAATATTGATGACAATGGAATTGAATTTAATTTTATATTAACTTTAAAACCTGATGTTAAACTAGGAAAATATAAGGATTTAAAGGTTAAAAAAGAAAAAGCTGAAGTATCTGCTGACGAAGTTTCTAAAGCAATTGACAACATTCGTAGCAGATATGCAGAAAATGTTTTAAAAGAAGGTAAGATTGTTAATGGAGATATTGCTATCATTGATTTTGACGGCTCTGTAGATGGTGTTCCATTTGATGGTGGTAAGGCTGAAAATTATGCTTTAACTATTGGTAGTGGCACGTTTATTCCAGGGTTTGAGGAACAATTAGTTGGCCTTAAATCTGGTGATGAAAAGGATGTTAAAGTAACTTTCCCTAAGGATTATCATGCCGAAGATTTAAAGGGCAAAGATGCTGTATTTAAAGTCAAAGTACATGAGGTTAAGGAAGTTAAGGTTCCAGAACTTGATAAAGATTTCTTTGCAGATTTAGCTATGGAAGGCGTAGACTCTAAAGAAAGTTTAGAAAAAGAAATTTCTAAAAATATTTTGGAACGTAAAGAATCTGAAATTGAAAATAAATATATGGATGCTTTACTTGATGAAGCAGCTAAAAATACCGAAGTTGAAATTCCAGATGTTATGGTAGAGGAAGAACTTGATCGTATGATTAAACAATATAGTGAAAGTTTACAAATGCAAAACATTACTTTGGAACAATTTTATCAATTTACTAATTCTGATGAACAAGCTTTAAGAGATCAAATGACTGACGAAGCTAAGAAAAGAATTACATACAGACTTATGCTTGAAGAAATCGCTAAATTAGAAAAAATTGAAATTTCTGATAAAGATGCTGAAAAACAAGCTAAGGAATATGCTGAAAAATATCAAATGGATAAAGATGAGTTCCTTAAATCATTTGGTGGACTGGAAATGGTTAAATATGACATGCAAATGCGTAAGGCTATGGAAATTATTAGAGGTGAAGAAAAATAGGATATTGTCCTATTTTTTCTTATTTACGAATTTTCTATTTTGGTAAAGTTTTTGGGTGCGAATTTCCGATTTTCGCCTTAGGCGAATTTGCCAAATTGGTAAGGTATTTGGGTGCGAAAACGCCAAATTCGTTATTTGACATTGCTTTTAAGTTATTTTAG
>CAZZCM010000091.1:0-3062 GCA_964652445.1 uncultured Muribaculaceae bacterium
TTTTTATCAAAATTTAGATAAAATTCTTTTTCTGCCAATTGAGCATCCTTTTTATTCAAAAACTTTTTAGATTTATATTGTTTAACATTTCCACTTAAATCTTTATATCTTGTATAAAAAATCCATTTTCGACCATCTTTAGTCCATTCTTTTTTATTTAATAATATTATAGCCATAACATCACCTTTCCTTTCTATATTTAAATTTCAAAGTCATCTTTGTCTTTTTCGTTACTATCATAGTCATAATAATCATTATTAATTGAATCTGCTAAGTCCTCATAATCTTCGACATATTCAGTCGAAGTTCTACCTAGTACTTTATCTATTGCATTACATAATTTAAAAAATCTGTTTTTCCATTTTTCAAGTTCAGCATTTAATTTGGCTTTAAGATTATCAATGTTATTATTTAAAATATCAACTAAACCATTTAACCTACTAATTTCTTTCTTTTGCGAATTAATCGTATTTTTTTGTTCTTTAATAAGTTTATTTCGTTTGATAAGTTCCTTATTACTTTTGAAAGTATCATTTTCTTCGGTTAGTTTAGTAATCATAATATCCTTATTCTCATTATCAGTATTTAAAATAGTTACTTGTTTTTCTAAATCTTTTGTATAATTTATAATATTAGAAATATCTTCATCTTTATAACCACCGATTTTTCGTTTTGTTGGGTTTAATAATTCTTTACTATTTTTATTATTTTCCATATTTTTAAGCCCATTTTTAGAGTTTTCAATAATTTTTAAGGTATTTTCCTTTTCTTTATTTAATTCTTCTAATTCTGCCTTTTTTTCTTCAATTTGGTATTCTAATTTAGTTTGACTTTTACGGTTTGCACCAATATCTCCACGATAGAGATTAAAACCTCGTTCGGTAATAAATTTATTAAAATCATCTTGTATTTGACTAAATGAGTATTGAGCTCCTCGATCTTTCCAAAATTGGTCGTTATTTAAAAATAAACCTTTTTCTGTTTTATAAACTATTTTTCCATCATTATCACGAAGTAGTTTATATTTAAAACCAATAGTACCATCTTTTTTGGTATATTCTTCTTTAACAATATTACCATTTGAATCTTTTTCATATTGCTTTCTTTTAACTTCATTTACTACGGGCATAAAGTATGCTTGAAGATGTGGGGTATCTTCATCATAGTGAACTTGTGCTAAAACAATATTTTCTTCCCCAACATAATTATTTAAAAACTCCATACACGAATCGAAAAAATAAGTTACTGCATTTGGTATATCTTCTTTAGAGTTAATAATAGGTATCATTACTGCTTGACCTTTTTTATCGCCATTGTGATATGTTCTACCACTATCTTTAAATTTCATACCAAGACTTTCGAAAAATTCAGGACCACTTGTAATCGTAACTCCATTTAGATAATTGGTATCAGCATTGTCTTTATATTCAATGTTTTTCTTTTTAATAATTTGTTTTATTTCTTGATATAAATTTTTTTCATTAATTGATACATATTCAACATTAAATTTTGTTCTTTCTTTATCGTAGTTTCCCGTACCTTTTCGTTTTAACATTTCTTCACCGATATTGTATAAATCATTTTTCTTATATTTATTTGCTATTCTTAAAACTTGATTTCCATCATACATTTAATTCCTCCTTTGCTTGTACTTCTTTAGTAAAAGGTCTTTTTAGACCTATCTCACTAGGGCTAAAATCCCTTTAGTGAGTTTAGGGAGTACCCTAAAAACCCCTTTGCTTGTTTTTCGCAAAAATACCTAAACTAATCGTAAAGGTATTAATGCTACAAACAAGATTAAATAATAACTATCTAGCGATACTTATTATTTAATGAATTACCAAAATAGAAAATCTATTTTGATAATTAGTAAAAATATTCGCTATCGCCACTTTCATTAAAACTAGCGTTTTAACAAAACGTGCCACGCTTATTTTTTACTTATATTTTTATGAAAATTATTCATTTTCATAAATCGGTTCTTTATATTTAGCATAGTAAGTTCTTTCATTAGCAGTTCTTTTCTGCTCAATATAAAGTCCTTCTTTTTCTAAATTAGATATATTATTTTTTAACAATTTTCCAAATGTGGATGGAGCAATTGTTAAATTTAGTTTGCTAGTTATTTCAGACACTGTAAAACTAAATTCTTGTTGTTTAATTGCATAATTTAGAAAAATTAGTAAGTTGTAATTTAAATCTTCACTTTCTACCTCGGATACTTCAAAAGTTAAGTTATCATTTCTTTTAAGTATCATATCAAAACCTTTATAATCTCGACTTTCATAATTAAATAAAATTTTACCTTTAATGTTGCTATCTTCTTTTAAAGTAATCTTACCATCAATTGAGCCATCAATTGCTGTACTACCAAGAGAAGTATTATTTTTATTTAAGTGGTGAACTAATAAAATTGTAAAATTATATTTTTTACATATTTCCCTTAATTTAGGTATTACAATTTGTCCTATATCTTGATAATTATTTAAGTCATAACCGTTGTTAAAATCTATTCCATTAAACATATCTATAATTACAAATTTTCCTTTATATTCATTTGCAAAATCTTGAAATTGCAATTGTAGATCCATTAAGTTTAGTTTTCGTTCATTAGGATTTTGTTCAATAAGTAAGAAATTACTGTCATCAAACCCTAAATTCATCTTATCAATTCTCTCTATTATTTGCATAGAATCCATTTCTGTGCTAATATATAAAACGGGAGATGGATTAGTTCTAAAACCTAAAAAATCAGTTCCTAGAGCAATTGAGTTAGCAAGTTGAAGTGCTAATAACGACTTGCCAACTTTAGGTCTTGCAACTAGGAAATATATCCCGTAAGATTTCATTAGATTATCTACTATGAAGTCTTTTTTATTTGAAGTTTTTCGCATTTCACTAATTGTTTTCAAAAAGCATCTTCCTTTCTAATTAAGACTACCTTTAGCCATTTTTTGTAGATAACTTATATTAATTTTTAAATAATTAACAACTTCATCCATTGGTAGAAGTTTACTAGGTAATTGATACCCCTTATTAATTAGTTCATCTTTTATATTTTT
>CAZZCM010000092.1:0-3033 GCA_964652445.1 uncultured Muribaculaceae bacterium
ATTTACACATATACAGATTTCGCTTATTAAATGTGGATATTCTATTTTTTTTGTTTTTACTTTTATTATTTGACCTAACAGATTTTTATCACCTTTGGCTTTTATTAATAAATAGTTTTCGGTATGGCCAATTAAGTATCCATTCTTATAAACTTCTGGGATAAATTCTATTTCTTTATTTAGATATTTTTTCATGTAATTTTGTTCTAATTCTTTTGAAAGTTGTAATAACGTTTTGACGCGTTCTTTTTTGACGTTTCCATCTATTTGATTAGTCATTTCGCTGGCTTTGGTGCCTTCTCTTTTTGAATAAGGGAAGACGTGTATTTTGGTAAAACCTATTTCTTTTATGGTTTTAACTGTTTCGTTAAATAATTCTTCGGTTTCGTTTGGAAAACCAACGATAACATCAGTTGTGATAGATATGTTAGGCCTTATTTCTCTTATTTTTTTTATTTTGTCTTTGAAATATTTTGTGTCATATTTTCGATTCATGAGTTTTAAAATTTCATCACTACCTGCTTGAAGTGGAATGTGCATATGATTGGTTAAGACTTTATTATTTTTTATAACGTTTAGAACTTTATCATCTAATTCGGTTACTTCGACTGAGGAAATTCTAAGTCTTTCTAAGCCATCTAGTTTGGTTAAATCGTTAAGCAAGTCAGCGAAATCATAATTGTTGTCGTGATAATTACCAGTGTGAATTCCTGTTAAAACTATTTCTTTATGGCCGTTTTTTATTAGGGCTTTGGCTTCTTCGATTACGGTTTTTTTAGGTTTACATCTAACATGGCCTCTTACATATGGAATTATACAGTAAGCACAATAGTTATCACAACCATCTTGTATTTTTATATAGGCTCTGGTTAAATTAAAGTTATTAAGACGCATATCTTCGAATTCCATGTCGTTTATATTATAAAATTTTTCTATTTTTTTGTTTTGATATTCTTTTATGTAATCAATTATTTTGCTTTTGTCTTTATTACCTAAGGCAATATCGATGTCTAGATCTTGTAAATTGTCTTTTTTATTTTGAATCATACAGCCAACAGCTATAATAATAGCGTTTGGATTTTGTCTTTTGACGTTTCTGATTAGTTTTCGGGACTTACTATCGGCTTGATTTGTAACTGTGCATGTGTTTATGATGCAAATATCTGGATTGTCGGATTTTGTAAAACCGTTATTTTCTAAAATGTCTTTCATTACTTCGCTTTCGTATTCATTTACTTTACAGCCTAGGGTATATATTTTATATGTCATATTTTCACCTTCCAAAAAATAAGCCTTTTGGCTTATAAATTTTTTCTGAATTCTTTTAAGGAATTTAAAAAGTCTTTATTATTTTCACCATTATAATTTTTTTTGATTTCTTCATAGGCATGACTGGCCAATATTGGTTCTTCTTTTTTGTTTTCTATTTTTGAAGTCACATGATTTGGATTTTGAACTCCAAAGATAGGCGAAATAATTTCTGAATTTTTAAATTTTTTTGGTTCTTCTTTATCTTCTATAGACATTTGTAATTGAACTTTTTCTTTTTCTTTTGGAACAATGGTATTTATTGGTTCTTTTTGTTTAGTTGCTTGTCTAATAAGTTCTTGATAACTGATAATAGCGTTTTCTTCTTGTTCTCTTTCAAAATTTTCTATTTCTTCAGGCTCAGGATTTTTATTTTCTAAATCGGCGCTCATTTGATTAAATACTCGTTCTAGTTCATCTTTGGCTTTTTGTTGTTCTTCGGTTAATTGAACTTTTTCTTTAGTTTCTAAATCATTAAGTTCTGTATCGTCAGATAAGTCTTTTTTAGAAACCTGCTCTACCGTATTACTTTTATTGACTATGTAAAAAACAAGTACACCAATTATAATTAAAATTAAAAAGATTAAAGCTCCAAGAATAATGTCTCTATCGGCAATTTCTAATAAAATATTCATAATTCTCACTCCTAGTTTTTATCCGTTTTTAATTACTATATATAGTGTATCATATCTAGAAATTGTTTTCAAAGGTTTTTACATTTTTTTGTTGTTTCTTTGATAATAATGTTATTATTTGTCTATTACTCTAAAAATTTATTAAAACCTTTGGTTATTTCTATTATCTTATCATTAGTATACCAAAGTGCTTCGGCATCATACTTTTTAATAAATTCTTTTCCACTTTTTGTATCCATTAAATAAAGAACGTTGCCTAACATATTAGCTTCGTTTAGATTATCGGCAATAACAACAACCATTTTATTTTCTTTTGTTTTTGAACTGGTTAATGGATTTACCATGTATGATTTGAAAGAATTTATATTGCCTTTGGTAGCCATGCTTTTATTTTTAAGATAAACTATGTCAATTGCTTCTCCATCTTGGGTATTAATACTAATGGAGTATTTACCATTATCATAATAGTCGCCAGCTGCTATGTTTCCATCTTGGTTAATGATGTATTTAGTTATATTTTCTTTATTTAAATAATTGATTACTTTTTCGGTGGCAAAACTTCCAATAATAGTATCTAGATTGATATTTTTTAATGTCTTTTTATCTTTAAAATTTATATTGTTTACAGTTGATGTAAAGTTGTATTCTTTATCAGCCGATATATTTTTGATTAGTTCATTTGTTGTTATATCGATTAGGCCGCCAGTTTCTGTGTATAATTTTTTTCCGTATTTTAATATTTCGATTAATTCTTTATCGGCTGTGTTAGTGGGATTTTGACGGTAATTATTATATTTTTTATAAATATTATCTATTTCCTTAAAAGTTTTGTCTATATTTTTTGAGCTATATATTTTTATAGTGATGGTTTCATCAAAATAATAAAAACTTTTCATATGTTCTTTGACTTTTGTATTTAGGTTAAAAATAATATAAATTATGAGGATTATGATAATAAATAAAATTATATAGTTTCGTTTATTGATTATCTTTTTAAACACACTATCACCTTTTTTTATTATAGCAATTTTAATATTTATAAACAAGGATACATTTGTTTTAATGGTGTGTTAATTCATGATAATGTCAA
>CAZZCM010000093.1:0-2995 GCA_964652445.1 uncultured Muribaculaceae bacterium
TGTTATAATATAATAGATAATGGAGGGTAAAATCATGGCTAAGAAAAAGAAAAGAAAAACAGCTGGGAAAAATGAAGCGTCATATAGTGTTGAAATAAAGGGTATTGGCCTTATTTTGGTGGCGATTATTGGATGCTGTCCATTTGGAATTGTAGCTGATATTATTAGAGGATTTGCTGGCTTTTTAGTTGGGGTTTGGTATACGCCTTTATTACTTTTGGTTGGTGCAATTGGTATATATATGATGGTTAAAAGACAATTACCTGATTTTTTAGCTTCAAGGATAATTGGTTTTTATATTTTAGCCTTAGGTATTTTGATTTTATCACATACGGGATATATTGCTAATTTAAGCAAACATGGCATTGAAGGTTTTGAAGTTATTACGGAAACAGTAAATAATTTAATGGGCTTTGTAAATGGTGCTAACGATCTTCAAGGTGGGGGCATGTTAGGGGCTATATTTTCGGTTCTGTTTGTCATGGCTTTAACCTTAGAAGGAACTAGAGTTGTTTGTTTTGCACTTATAGTTTGTGGATTTATTATGTTTACGGGTATTTCTATATATGATGCTTTAAAATGGGTGCAAGAAAAATATAATAATGCTAAAGAGGCTAATGCAACGAGAAATGAATTAAAAAGAGAAGAAAGAAGAAGACGATTGGTTGAAGAAAACGCTACTGAAGATGAAGAAGACAATAAAATTGTTGTGTCTTCAATTGATGATTTAACAGGGGCTAAATCTGAAGAAGGCAAAAATGAAACTACTGATGAAGAGGTTTTATCTAATAAAGGTTATAAATTGCCAACTACTGCTTTGTTATCAAAACCTAAAAAAATAAATAATAAGGCTAACGAGGAAGCGATTAAGCAAAATGTTAAAGATATTGAGCAAGTTCTTAAGGATTTTAATATTATTGGTAAGGTGGTTATGGCTAATATTGGACCATCGGTCACGCAATATGAACTTGAACTTAAATCGGGGACTAAGGTTAGTAAGATAACTAGTATTCATAGAGAAATGGCTTTGGAATTAGGGGCTAAAGAGGTTCGTATTCAAGCACCGATTCCTGGAAAGAAAACGGTTGGAGTTGAACTTCCAAATAAAGTGACCGCACCAGTTATGGTAAGAGAAATTTTAGAGGCGATTCCTGAAGATAAAAAAGGTAATAAATTATTGGTAACTTTGGGTAAAGATATCATGGGTAAACCTAGATTTTGTGAGATTGATAAGACGCCACATATGTTAGTTGCTGGTAGTACGGGTAGTGGTAAGTCTGTTTGTATTAATAGTATGCTTATTTCGATTTTGATGAGGGCTAAACCTGATGAAGTAAGATTGGTACTTGTCGATCCTAAGAAGGTTGAATTATCGATGTATAATGGTGTTCCACATTTGCTGACGCCAGTTGTTACTGATGCGAAAAAGGCGAATATTGTTCTTCAGAAAATTGTTCAAATAATGGAAGATAGATATGATACTTTTAGCGAAAGTGGAACTAAAAATATTAAGGGTTATAATAAGTATATTGATAAGCAAAACGAGGGCAAATCTGACGATGATAAATTAAAACATATGGAATATATTGTGGTTATTATTGATGAGCTTGCTGATTTGATGTTGGTTGCAGCTAAAGAAGTTGAGGATTCAATTATGCGCATTACCCAAATGGCACGTGCGGCAGGTATTCATTTAATTGTTGCCACTCAAAGACCAAGTACGGATGTTATTACAGGTGTTGTTAAGGCCAATATTCCGTCTCGTATTTCGTTTGCGGTATCTAGTAGTATTGATTCGAGAACTATTTTGGATATGAGCGGGGCTGAGAAGTTATTAGGTAAAGGTGATATGCTCTTTTTACCACAAGGAACCAACACGCCTATAAGAATTCAAGGTACTTTTATCGATGATGATGATATTAAAAAAGTTGTTGATTATGTTATTAAGCAACAAAAGGCACATTATGATAGCAGTTTAGAGATTTCTTTAGAGGATAAAGGGGCAACAACAATGGTTAAACAAAATGATGATTATGAAGAACCTTTATATAATGAAATTGTTGAATTTGTTGTAACTGGTGGAAAAGCTAGTGCTTCGTTATTGCAAAGAAGATTTAGATTAGGTTATAATAGAGCTGCAAGATGTATAGACTTATTAGAGGAAAGGGGAATTGTTGGCCCTCCTAATGGCTCTAAACCGAGAGAGGTTTTAGTTAAAGTCGAAAATAATGAAAATGAAGAATAGAGGCGATATGATGAAAAATGAAAAAGAGCCAAGCTCATTTAGTATATTTATTACTTTTGTTTTGTTGATAGTGGCCATTGTTGGTTATGCTTTGATTAATAAATATGTAACAGCAACACCTAATGAGAAAATTCAAACGATTGAAGAGGATGCTAATGGAGAAATTACTAATGATGATGCGAAAAAAATAGCGAAAGAAAAGTATTATATTGCGATGTCAACTTTGACAAATACTAAAACTGATATGGATAAATTATATAATGAGATTAAAACTACTAGTGTAGTTTTAACTGATAAAGATTTAATTGATAATTTAAATAGTTTTAATGGTAAGACGTTTGCGGAAAATTCGGCAGTATCTGAAGTTACAAACTATGATGAAGCTATTAATGATAATTTTACTAATGAATTTATAAATAATAATGTTTTGTCACCAAATGGATTTATTGGTAATATTGGTAATGACTATTATATAATTAAAGATAAAATTGATAATTATTTCTTTAAAGAAGCATCTTTTAAGGTAATTAGTAAAAATGATACAGAAATGTCGTTTGAAGTCATTAACACTAATTATGATACTAGTTGTGTAAGTGAGGGTCAAAGTGTACCAAATATTACTTGTACAGATACTAAAGATAGTGATAAGTCTGAATTTAAGCTTGTAAAAGATGATGGAAAATGGAAAGTTTCAGAAATGGTGATAAAAACTAATTAAAAGAAAGAACTCCAGAATTATTGACAAATTCT
>CAZZCM010000094.1:0-2981 GCA_964652445.1 uncultured Muribaculaceae bacterium
TATTTTTTCTAATTCTTCTTCTAGATGTTTACCTAACATAAGATGTCCACGGAGATTGTGATAACGACTTATTGGTCCAATGAAAGCATCACCGTTTTTTACTTTATCGAACAATTTTTCTTTTTTCATTTTTCGTAAAGTGTTTATTAAGTCACTACCAAAATATGAATTGTGGCTATCAGTCATAAATATCATGTATTCTGCTATATATGATCCATTAGTAGCATAATCAATAATTGTTTGATTAAAGTTTTTAACACATGAATTTCCTGGAGAGAAACTTCCAGTGATGGGATTATGTTGAATAAAACGAACTAATTCTTTTTGATTGCTGTATGCGATGGATAAATTTCCTGTAAAAGGTCCTTCGCCCGTATATACTATGTTAACGAATACTTGACTATAATCATCTGGAATTGTGGCTAAATCATGTTTTTTAATATAGTCTAATAAATCTTTTTCGGTTGAAAATTTTGTCGTAAAATCATCGATAGCCATTTGATATGTTTGAGGTCCACCAACTTTATTTCTACATACCCCTCTTCTAGTAAGGGGAATTGGGACTATTTGTGATGTTTCACCGTATTTAATTACTAAGCTAAAAGCTTTAGGATTAAATGTTCCTTCTTTTTTCATTTTTTCACTTCCGTTTACATTATACCTTTTTTGTCTAGTACTTGTCAAAACTATTTTATTGTTCCTTAAGTTTTTAAGGATATTTTTTTAGCGTGGTTCATAGCTTGTTCGTAACTGACTTTCCCACTATTTTTTAAAATGTCTTTTCTATGCATTGTTAAAAAGTAATTTGATTCTTGTACCAACATTGTAATTGGTTTTTCCATTTGAGACAATGTATGATTTACTAGAACTGAATTTAGACTAAAAAGTAGCTACTACTTTGTATAGTCGCAGCTACTACATTTTATTTTTTTATTTTTTTCCGTTAACATACTTCCACATTCTGGACATTTTTCATTGATTGGTTTATCCCAATAAGCAGTTTTACATTTTGGATAGTTATTACAGCCATAAAATATTTTGCCTTTTCTACTTCTCTTTTCAATTATTTTGCCTTCTGCACAGTTTGGACAATCGCAAATTATTTGTTCTACTCGTGGTTTTTGTTTGATGTATTTACATGCTGGAAAGTTTGAACAAGCAACAAATTCGCCATATTTACCTTTTCTAATAACTAATGGATGTCCGCATTCTGGACAGTCTTCACCTGTTTTTTCAGCTTCTTTTTTTGGCATTTTTTCTAAGGCTTCCTCGACTGATGGCTCAAATTTTTTATAAAATTCATCTAAAACTTCGTACCAAATTTCTTTACCTTCGGCAACTTTATCCAAATCGCTTTCCATATTAGCGGTATATTCAACATTGATAATGTGGTTAAAGTATTCTTGAAGTTTATCGGTGACTTCAAAACCGATATCTGTTGGGATGAATTTTTTTTCAACTAGATTAACGTAACCTCTATTTTTAATATTGTCCATGATAGTGGCATAAGTTGATGGCCTACCAATTCCAAGCTCATCCATTTCTTTGATTAGTTTGGCTTCGGTATATCTAGCTGGTGGTTGGGTAAAATGTTGTTCTTTGGTTATGTCATTTGAAACGATTATTTTTGAATTATATGTATCTAGTGGTGGAAGAACGTTATCTTTAGTGTCTTCGTAGTCTTTATAGGCTTTTAGGTATCCATCGAAAACGATGATTTGTCCAGTAGCTTTAAATTGATAATCGTTATTATTTAAAATGGCGGTTGTTCCTAATACTTTAGCTTCTTTCATTAAACTTGCTAAGGCTCTATAATATATTAATCTATATAGTTTGAATTCGTCGTCTTTTAGATATGGTTTTAGGCTTTCTGGAGTTCTTTGGATACTTGTTGGTCTAATGGCTTCGTGGGCGTCTTGGACGTTTTCGGTTTTCTTTGACACTTTTACTCTACCAATATAATTTTCTCCATATTTTGTTTCGATAAATTTATATGTTTCTTTGACAAATTCATTGGCTAATCTGATTGAATCGGTACGCATATAAGTTATTAAACCGACTGTTTCGTTAGCTAAATCGATACCTTCATATAGTTTTTGGGCAACTGACATGGTTTTTTTGGCTCCAAATCTTAATTTATTTGAAGCTTCTTGTTGCATGGTACTTGTTGTAAATGGAGCTTTTGATTGTTTGTTTCTTTCTTTTTTGTCAACACTTTCTATTTCAAAAGCATTTGTAAGTTTATTTAGGATTTCGTTGGCTTCTAATTCGTTTTTTATTTCGATTTTTTTATGTTTATGTTCAAATAAGTCAGCAGTAAAATCTTTGAAATTAGCAGTTATTGTCCAGTATTCTTCTGGATTGAAGTTTTGTATTTCTCTTTCTTTATCGACTATTAATTTTAAAGCGACGCTTTGGACTCTGCCAGCACTACTACCATCGGTTTTTGATTTAATTAGTTTTGATAATCTAAAACCAATAATTCTATCTAAAATCCTTCTTGTTTCTTGACTGTTTACTAAATTTTTATCGATTTTTCCAGCGTTTTTTATTCCTTCAGTTACGCCTTTTTTAGTAATTTCGGGGAATAGTACGCGACTATAGTCTTTATCTTCTAGACCTAAAACGTCATAGATATGCCAAGCGATGGCTTCCCCTTCACGGTCGGGGTCGGTTGCAAGATAGACTTTGTCAACTTTTTTGGCTTCTTTTTTTAATTCATCGATTACTTTTTTCTTTCCACTGATTGTTTTGTAATCTGGTTTGAAGTTATTTTCAACATCGACACCTAAACCGAATTTGCCTTTGGTTGATAAATCTCTAATATGCCCTTTACTTGATGATACTATGTAATCGGGTCCTAAATATTTACTGATGGACTTTACTTTGGTTGGTGATTCCACTATAACTAAATTTTTGGCCATAATCCACTTCCTTTTCGTTAATATATTTTATACACCATTATTCATTTTATGTCAAAT
>CAZZCM010000095.1:0-2961 GCA_964652445.1 uncultured Muribaculaceae bacterium
CTTATAAATCTTTTTTTTTAACCAAATTTGGTATATAATGTTAAATGTAGGTGATCAAACAATGAAAAAAGTAATAATAACAATAATAACCATTATAACTGCCTTTTGTTTAACAGGTTGTGGAGGTCCAAAAACATACGATGAAATAACTTACAACGAATTAGAAACAATGATAAAAAACAAAGAAGATTTTATTCTTATGATAGGTGCCGAAAGCTGTAGTGCCTGTAAATCATACAAAATCGCTTTAGACAAAGTAATCGAAAAATACAAAGTAGATATCAAATATATTGATAACGACAAATTAAGCAGCGATGAATACGCCGACCTAGAATCAAACTTTTACTTTACTGCCACCCCAACAATTGTATTCGTAGAAAATGGCAAAGAAGCAGACCGTATGGTAGGTAACAAAAAATATAGTGAAACTGTAGAAATTTTAAAAGAAAAAAAATATATAAAGGAGTAGAAACAATGCCAGAAAATAATTTAAATCCGAATGAATTTCCAATAATCACAAATTACTGCGAAGATTTAACAGCCAAAACATATGTAACCAATCCTGCAATTGCTCGAGAAGATGAAATAAAAAAGACCATGTTAGTTTTACTTACCCCAGATAAATCAGCCTTACTAATCGGAAAACCCGGAATAGGTAAAACCGCTATTGTCGAAGGCATCGCCTATAAAATTCAAAGAGGGGAAGTTCCAAATGCTCTACAAGGATATAAAATACTAAAAATAAACTCCTCATCAATGTTAGGAACCATGGTTATAAACGGTAAAGAAGAATCCGTAACCAACTTACTAGTTAACGAATTAAAAAAGGCACCCAAAACCATTTTATTTATCGATGAAGTTCATACCCTAATCGGAGGTAGTCAAGATGGACCAATGGATTTAGCTAACATTTTAAAACCAGCATTAGACCGTGGTGACATCAAAGCAATTGGAGCCACAACAACCATCGAATATGAAACATATATCATCAGAGATAGAGCCTTCCTAAGACGTTTTGATAGAATAGACGTTGCTGAACCAGACCACGATGCTACCGTTCAAATACTTTTAGGAACAATCCCTAAAATTGAGCACAGCACAGGCATAAAAATGCATCCAAACAGTTATATAACCAAAGAACTAATGAATGCTATCGTATCAGCCACCTCTGAATTTAAACGTGTATATGGTATCTCTGCCATGTACCCAGACGTTTCATTATCCGTATTGTCAGGGGCATTTTCAAACGCTTTATATGAAAATAGACAAATAGTTGGAGTATTAGATGTTTATATGGCAATTCGTAACAGCAAAAGAATATACCCCGATAGTAGAGTAAAAGAATGTAAAGCCTTTCGAGAAAGATTTCAAAGTATATGTCAGTCAGAAAATATTGTATTACCAGATGTAAAACTAGAAGAAATAGATAACGATATAGATTTATAAAAAGTAAAACAAGTTTGATATTACTAACTAAATATGTTAAACTAAAAATAGAATGGAGGCATGTAGTATGAGTACAAAAACCAAAAAAATAGAAGCCAAAAATTATATAATAGTAGGCTTAATAGTTCTAATAACCATTATAGCTGTCTTTTACGCTAGAAACCTATACATAATGTCTAAAGAATATTATAATGATAATTCCATAATGTTAGAAGTAGTCAAAGAAGTAAAACAAGAAGAACTACAAAACTACCTAATTGAAAATCCAAAATTCGTATTATATGTTTCATCAGGGCAAAACAAAGATATTAAAAATTTTGAAAAAGCTTTTAAAACAACCATTGTTAAAGAAGAAATAGAAGATCAAATTCTTTACTTAAACTCAGATAATATAGACAAAAAAAGCCTAAAACAAGATTTAGAAAAAATAGCCGACAACAATCAAAAAGAAAAAATAAATAGTAATAGCGTCATCTCAATGTATATCATTGAAAACGAAAAAATTACCGGAGTAATTGAAAACGCAGAAAAATTATCAACAGAACAAATCACAAGTCTATTCAAAAAATATGGAGTGATAGAAAATGCTTAATGTTGTACTTTATGCACCAGAAATTCCTCAAAATACCGGAAATATTATGAGAACATGTGCTGCCACTAACACCAAACTTCATCTTATAAAACCATTAGGATTTAGTTTAGATGAAAAAACAGTAAAAAGATGTGGTGCTAATTACATAAATGAATGTGATTATCAAATATATGAAAATTTCGATGACTTTCAAAAACAAAATAAAGGCGAATATTATTTCCTAACCAGATACGGACATAAACCACATACCTCATTTAATTATTCCGATAACACCAAAAATATCTATTTAATTTTTGGACGAGAAAGCACTGGCATTCCAACTGAAATATTAAAACAACATTTGGATACCTGCCTTAGAATCCCAATGACCGACAAAGTAAGAGCTTTAAATCTGTCTAACTGTGTCGCCATTATGGTATATGAAGTATTAAGGCAACAAAACTATAATGATCTTTTAAGAGAAGAACCATTCAAAGGAAAAGATTATATCGAGACAAGCTCTTGAAAATGATAAAAATAAATGTTAATATAAAAATATAATAAAGGAGGGGCAAATATGACATTTTTAACAAATTGGCTTTTTTGGGTTATCGTTATCGCAATAATTATTATTATGGCCATAATTGGCTATCTAGCTGAAGGAACAGAATTTGATAAAAAATCTAAAAAGAAGCAAACAAAACCAAAAAAAGAAAAGAACGGAGTTGAAGAAGTAAACACTACCGAAGAAAATAATCAGCCAAGTGCATGGACAGGTGAAATAAAGAAAGATGAGCATCAAGAACAAATTCATGAAGTACCAAGTGTTGACGACTGGTCTACAATTCCAACCGATACAGTTGCCACCGAGACATTGCCAACTGAAGAACCATCACAAACAAATAATATGTTTAGTGAAATGACACCAAATAGTACAACACCAA
>CAZZCM010000096.1:0-2942 GCA_964652445.1 uncultured Muribaculaceae bacterium
TTTTTCAAAACATTAAATAAATTTTTAAGTATGAAAGAGACTGTTAATTAGTCTCTTTTAGCTTATCTAGATAATCACAAATAAATAAATAACAATCATCAAAAACCTTGTCCAATTCTTCCTTAGTATATATTTTATATTCCATTTCATCATTTACAAATTGGTTGTTAATCCATTTATTAATAATAGTAACCGTATTTAAAATATCATCATTGCTATAATTAAATTTTGATAAATCTTTTAAATTACTTAAAGATAAATTATTAATATCAATAGGGGAGCCAAGATTATTCGTACTCGCCAAATGCTGTCCATATTTCCTATACTCATTTTGTTTCATTCGAAGTGTATCATCACTTTTTTTAATAGTTGTATTATCATTTAATAAAATATATGTCCCATTTTCAGTTTTAACAAAATGATTACATGACGTATATTTATTATAAAATTTATCAGTCAATAAATGTACTAAATAACCTAAAACAATTGGATTACTAAGTTTATCTTTATTTTCTTTAAGAAATAAATCATAATTAATTCGTTTATTAACGCGGTAATGACTTAAATTTTTATCCGTAATATTTGATGGTTTAAAAATATATCCATCCAGGATATCCGGTAAAACATTGCCTAAAATAAAATCATCATTTAACTTTAACCTTTTATTTAATTTATTTGCTAAAGCAATATGAATAGGCCACGATGGCATATAATCATCTCCTTACATCATATTATAGCACAAAAAAAGGAAAAAATTATTTCCTATTCAACCGTCACCGATTTAGCCAAATTTTTCGGCTTGTCAATATCGCATCCTTTTAGTTTAGCCGTTTCATAACCAATTAATTGTAAAGGAACCACACTAACTAACGGACTTATAAAGTCATTCAATGTAGGCATAACAACTTTATAGTCTGAAATGTCTGATTCATTATCAATTTGTTCAGTTGTGATTAAAGTTACAATCGCTCCACGAGCCTTTACTTCCTTAATATTGCTGATAGTTTTGTCCGCAATATTTTTATCAGTTACCACCGCAATAACATTCGTACCATCTTCAACCAAGGAAATAGTGCCATGTTTTAATTCACCAGCAGGGTAGGCCACACTAGTAATATAAGATATTTCTTTTAATTTTAAAGAGCCTTCCATACTTAAAGCATAATCAATACCTCTTCCAATGTAAAAGCAATTATCCTTATCATATAAAGATGTAGCAATTTTTTTATAATCTACATTAATCATATCATCAATAATACTAGGAAGAGTATCAAAAGAATCAATAATTTCCATAGCTTTTCTTTCACTTATCAAATTTTTATTATAACCACTAGCAAGGGCGATTAAACTTAAAATAGCTACTTGAGCTAAATAAGCCTTAGTAGTTGCCACAGAGATTTCAGGTCCAGCCTTAATATAAATTGTTTTATTAGCTTCTCTAGCCAAAGAAGAACCAATAACATTAACAATAGCTAAAGTATCAATGTTCATTTCCCTTACTTTACGCAAACAAGCTAAAGTATCAGCTGTTTCACCAGATTGAGAAATCAAAATAACTAAAGTTTTATCATCAGTAAATATTTTTTGATATCGAAATTCGCTAGCAATATAAACAGAAACAGGGGTATTAGCGTACTTTTCAATCAAACTTTTGCCAACTAAACCAGCATGATATGCACTTCCGCAACCAATAATTTCAATTTTTTCATACTTGCTAAAGTCTGGCATCTTTTCATTAAGACTTTCCAGTCCACATTTTAAAAATGGACTTACAGTATTTTTAATAACCTTAGGTTCTTCGTGAATTTCCTTAAGCATAAAGTGTTCATATCCGTTTTTTTCAGCTACTTCCAAATCACCTTCAAAAGTAATAACCTCTTTAAACGTTAATTCTAAACTATCATTATAAATTTTAACACAATCACCAATTTCCGCAATCTCATTATCCCCTAAAAGCATATACTTATTAGTATACTTTAAAATAGCTGGAACATCAGAAGCAATAAAACTTTCATTTTCACTAATACCTATAATTAGTGGACTATCTTTTCTAATCGCATAAATTTTATCAGGAATATCATCACATATAATTCCCAATGCATAAGAACCAATTAAAAGTTTTTTAAGTTCGCCAATTACTTTCAAAATATCATTTTTTTCAGAATATAACTTATCAAGCAATCCAGCAATTATCTCACTATCCGTTTCCGTTTTAAATTTATATCCATTTTTAACAAGTAATTTTTTCAAAGAATCATAATTTTCAATAATTCCATTATGGACGATTGTAAACTTTCCAATTCGATGTGGATGCGAATTATTTTCATTAGGTTTTCCGTGTGTTGCCCATCGTGTGTGGCCTATACCCATATTCGCATAAATATCAGACTTTAGTTTTTTTTCTAAATTAGCTAGTTTTCCAGCTGCTTTAACAATTTCAATGCGGTTACAAGTACGATAAGCAATCCCAGCCGAATCATAACCACGATATTCTAAAGCCTTAAGGCCATCTAACAAAACCGAGGTGGCATTTTTGTTTCCCACGTATCCTACAATACCACACATAAATTAAAACTCCTTTCATAAGACGATATATCCCTCTGTGTATTTAAAGATATACCTTACGAGCCTTATCACCCGTAACAAGATCCGCCGATAATTTCGATACTTGTTATCCTCGTCAATTTTATAAACATAAAATCCAGGCGCTAAGTAGAATTGCTGCCTACGGCAAAACTACTTTACTATATTATATAAGATATATACCTAAAAATCAAATGACATCCGCCCAATTTGACATCAAAAAAAATTACAAATTTCCCAAATTCGCCTAAATTGTTTTACCAAATTGCCAAATTCACATAAATTTTCTTACCAAAATGGAAAATTCGCAAAATGGCATTTTTTTTCGTAAAAAAAAAGGAAATCGGTATATAAAAATC
>CAZZCM010000097.1:0-2828 GCA_964652445.1 uncultured Muribaculaceae bacterium
GCACGACATATGCTTAGAACTTTTCTTACTTCACCACTTGATAAACGTAGTAATGTGTATTTATCTTCACGTCCTAAGATTTGTACACTTGAACCGGCACTTCTAGCCATTTGGCCACCTTTTCCAGGTTTTAATTCAACATTATGTACCAATGTTCCTTCTGGAATATCTTTTAATGGTAAACAGTTCCCAACTTTGATATCTGCTTTTTCTCCACTTTCGATTTTCATTCCTACTTTTAAGCCTTTTGGAGCGATTATGTATCTTTTTTCTCCATCAGCATAATTTATTAAAGCAATGTTAGCACTTCTATTTGGATCGTATTCAACTCCTGCTACTGTTCCAATTACACCATCTTTGTTTCTTTTGAAATCAATGATACGGTATTTTCTTTTAGCACCGCCACCATGGTGTCTTACAGTGATTTTTCCTTGGTTGTTACGACCACCTGATTTTTTTATTGTTACAACTAATGATTTCTCTGGAGTGGTTTTTGTAATTTCTTCATTTTGAAGTGTTGTCATACCACGTCTGCCATTAGTCGTTGGTTTATATGATTTAATCGCCATATATATCCTCCCTTAAGTCTAGTTAAGTTCGATTGAACTTCCTTCTTTTAATTTAACAATTGCTTTTTTTACTTTGTTTGTTTTACCTACATAACGTCCAACTCTTTTTTTCTTTGGTTTTACGTTAATGGTGTTAACACTATCTACTTTTACGTCGAAAATTGTTTCGACTGCTTGTTTGATTTGAGTTTTGTTTGCTCTTGGATCAACGCTAAATACGATAGTGTTTTGTTTTGCTAAATCAGAAGTTTTTTCTGTAATGATTGGAGCTTTTATAACGTCTCTGTGTTCCATTATGCAAGCACCTCCTCTATAGCTTTAACCGCATCTTCAGTTATTACTAAACAATCTGAAGCAATTACGTCTAATGTATTAATTTCATCCGCTTTTAATAATACAACATTTGGTATATTACGCGAGCTTAATATTACATTGTCTGTAAGTTCATTTACTACGATTAAAATGTTTTTGTTTGCTTTGATAGCTTCTAAAATGTTAAGCATATCTTTTGTTTTGTTTGTGTCGATATTCAGATTATCTAATATGATTATTTCTTTATCTTGAACTTTGTAAGATAAAGCTGATTTAAGAGCTAATACTCTTTCTTTTTTGTTTTGTTTTTTGTTATATTTTCTTGGGTGTGGACCGAATACGATTCCTCCACCTGGCCATTGTGGTGATCTTGTACTACCTTGTCTAGCGTGTCCAGTACCTTTTTGTCTCCAAGGTTTTCTTCCTCCACCACTAACTTCACTGCGTGTTTTTGTACTATGGGTACCTTGTCTTTGAGAATTTCTAGCTAATGTTATAGCATCATATAAAACGGCATCGTTAGGAGTAATCCCCCATACGTTTGCATTTAAAGTGATGTCCCCTACTTTTTCACCTTTGATATTTAATACAGAATTCTTTTTCATGTTTTATCCTCCTACTTTTCTTCCTCAGTAGTTTGCGTGTTTTCTTTAGGCTCTTGTTCTTCCGTTACTTCTGAAATTTCAGTTTCTGTTGCGGTTTCTTCTTGATTGCCTGTTGGTGCTTCTTCTGTAACCCATGAAACTAATTCAGGTCTTTCGTTAATTTTGTTAGGGTTTTTAACAGCACTTTTTATGATAACTAGTCCTTTTTTAGGTCCTGGAATGTTTCCTTTTATTAAAATAACATTATTCTCTACGTCAACTGCAACTACCTCTAAGTTTTGAATTGTTACAGTTAATGTTCCCATATGTCCTGGTAATTTTTTACCTTTGAATACACGCATTGGTCTCATTGTTCCCATTGAACCTGGTCTTCTATGATAATGTGAACCATGTCCCATAGGCCCTCTGTGTTGATTGTGTCTTTTAACAACACCTTGGAACCCTTTTCCTTTTGTGGTTCCAGTTACGTCGATAACTTCTCCTCTGGTAAAGATTTCTGCAGTGATTTCTTCACCTAAAGTATACTCTTCAACGTTAACACCTCTAATTTCTTTAAAGAAGCGCTTAGGTGTAGTGTTTGCTTTATTGGTATGTCCAATAGAAGCTTTTGTCGCTAACTTTTCTCTTTTTTCATCGAATCCAAGTTGGATAGCATCATAACCATCAGTAGCTTTTGTTTTTATTTGGGTAACTACGTTTGGAGTTACTTCGACAACTGTTACTGGTGTAAGCTTGCCATTTTGGTCGAATACTTCAGTCATTCCGATTTTACGACCTAAGATTCCTTTCATTTTTCATTCCTCCTATAATTTAATTTGAATATCAACGCCGCTTGGAATATCTAGATGTGATAATGCATCTACTGTTTCCTTACTTGGGTTATTGATATCAATAAGTCTTTTGTGTGTTCTTTTTTCGAATTGTTCGCGTGAATCTTTATTTACGTGAACAGATCTTAAAATTGTAATTTTTTCAACTTCGGTTGGTAGTGGGATTGGTCCACTTACTTCTCCGCCAGTTCTTTTAACAGTCTCAATTATTTTTGCACAAGCAGCGTCTAAATTCTTGTGTTCAAATGATTTAAGTCTGATACGAACTTTAGTCTTAGACATATTGTATCCTCCTTTCGCCTATATCTCAGTATAGACTTGCTCCGTGTAAAAACCCGAGTTTGTAGTTATAGTTATTTACAACTTAACCTAGCGTCTCGGCAACCTCACACATCATCGCACGCCACACATTCAAAATTATACATTAAAATTATATGAAAATCAATGACTTTGTAGAATTTTTTGTGATTTTTTGCGAATTTTTTGGTTTTTTAACAGTATTTTTTTAGAAG
>CAZZCM010000098.1:0-2783 GCA_964652445.1 uncultured Muribaculaceae bacterium
TTGCGTTTATTTACAACATTTAATAAAAGAAGCAATCTAGCACTTTGGTAAATATGCATTTATTTATCAGTTACAAATACTAGTTTATTGGTTATTTGATGGATTAAATATTATCGTTGGTCATCATGGTAATGATTTTGTTGTTATTAAATTTTTGGTGAGCTTTTAACATGGTTAAATATACTATTAATAAAAGTGTGAAAAAGATAATAACGATTTCTTTGTGGGGCAAAAGCATTTCCATTTGGAAAACTTTTTTGAGGCTTTGATATAAAATATAGTTAATTAAATATACAAATGGCAAGGAAATAATAAATCCTTTAATAACTATGTAGAGGCTTTCAACCAGAAGCATATCGCGCATTTGTTTTTTGGTTAAACCGATACTTTTTAGACAGGCAAATTCTTTACTTCTTAGGTTTATGCTTGTCCAAATAGTATTAACGATTGAACTAACACCGATTAATAAGACTAAAATAGTAATTCCATATAAAATTATTTTTATAGCTATGATTATGTTGTTTGTTAATCTACTGGCTTTTTTGACATCAACATATTCGATGTCGGATATGTTATTTTCTTGGGCAAAATTTTTAAGACTTTCTTTAAGTTTTATATCACCTTTGATAATTAATGTTGTATTGTAGTTTTGGCAATAGTTATTAATATCTTTGGTAACTAAAACGGTATTTTCTTTGGTTAAATATTTGTCTATTCCTAAAGGTATTTGGTTTTTTGTTTTGAATTCTTGTTCTTTATTATTTATAGTAAGTTTGGCTTTATCTTTTAAGTATGACTTATCAATTTTTGTCATTTTACCGTTTTTGGTTTCGGTTTGTTTGATTCTATTAATGATGTAATTATCTTGTCCATTAATTATTATTAGATTTTTATTTTTATATTGTTTATCCAAATAACTTTCTTTATCTATTTTTGTTTGGGTTAAACATATATCATATATTTTGTAACTATCGCTATTTTCTTTACCGTAGTTTTTTAAAAGTTTATGTTTGTTTTTGTCACTATTTAATATGGTAATTTCGGCATCATAATTTGGAATGTTAGAAAAATCATTAATACTTTTGATTCCGTAATTTAAATATAGGCTAAAGGTTGTATAGATTATTACACTGATGAAAACACATAATATAATTGGCCTGTATTTCTTTTTACATCTTTTGTAGTTATAGTAAGCTAATCTTTTGGTGATTGATAGTTGTTTTATAAATTTTGGCTCTTTTTTATATTTAAAGTCTTCGGTATTTCTGATACTATCGATAATGTTTTGCGTGCTGGCTTTTTTAGCTGGTAGGTATGCGGATATTAGGACAATTATGATAACGAATATTAACGGAATTAAAACGAATGATGGATAAAATGATAAGGTTAGGTTAGCGGTGAATAGGTCTGATAATAAATTACTTATTGTTCTTAGAACGATGAACATAAGATTGACGCTTATGATAAAACCAATAAATAAACCAATAATTAAGGTTATTACTCCTTCTAATAAAACCATATTTCTGATTTTTGGTTTAGTCATTCCAACACTTTTTAATAAGCTAAATTGTTTTTTTCTTTCGATAACTGATATGGAAAAGGAGTTATAAATAATGGTAACTATGCCTAAGCTTAAAATGGTTAATATAATGATTATTAAACTTTTAAATGTATCGATGATGTTTTGATTTTTACTAATGCCATAAAGTGATAGTAAGCTTTCGTTATAAGTAATGTTTTGACATTTTTGTTTTTTACACATTTTTTCGGTATAATTATATGTTTCTTTGATGTTATCGTAAGTGATATATTTTTTATTGTCTTTAACTTTGATGTTTTTTATATGTGATTTATCTACCTTATCTATTTCTAAACTAACATGATAACTTCCTTTGGTGTTTATGACATCATCTATCATATAGTCTCGAATACTTGAAAATAAAAGTCCTATTGATAGAAACAGAATGGTTACTAAGGTTATGCTGGTGACGGTGATAAGGGTTCTTTTTTTATTTTTTGTTAAATATCTAAAGGTCAGCATATTTTTTCATCCTTTATTATTTTTCCGTCTTCAAAGGTTATTACTCTATTAGCCATGTTTGCGATACCTTTGTCATGGGTAATCATGACGATGGTTTGTCCATATTCTTTGTTATAGTATTTAAGCATATTGATTATTTTTTTACTATTTTTACTATCAAGGTTACCAGTAGGCTCATCGGCTAAAATTATTTTAGGATGGTTGATAATTGCTCTTCCGATGGCTACTCTTTGTTGCTGGCCACCTGAAAGTTCGTTTGGCAAATGGTTAAGTCTTTTCTTTAAATCTAAGGTTTTGGTAATTTCTTTAAAGTATTCTTCATCGACTTTTACGCCTTCTAATGATATTGGTAATATAATATTTTCCCTAACGTTTAATACTGGTATTAGATTATAAAATTGATAAATAAATCCGATATTGGTTCTTCTAAAGTTTGTTAGTTTGTCACCTTTAAGGTTTTGAATGTTTTCACCATCGATTAGAATGTTTCCGCTTGAAGGCTCATCTACGCCACCTAAAAGATGAAGTAAGGTGCTTTTTCCACTACCGCTTTTCCCAGTAATGGCAACAAATTCGCCTTTATCTATTGATAAATTAACTTGATTGACCGCAACCACTTCGTTTTCCCCCTTTCCATATATTTTGGTTAAATTGTTTGTTCTAAGTATTTCCATAAAATCTTCCTTTCTTGCATAATATTTTTAAATATGGTAAAATAATTTTAGTGAGGCGGCCACTAGGC
>CAZZCM010000099.1:0-2740 GCA_964652445.1 uncultured Muribaculaceae bacterium
TTGGAGGTTTCTATGGAAAAAAAGGAAATTGTTGCAAAATTAATTAGCCAAAAATTAGATGATAAAGACCGGGACGAGTTAATAGAATTAGTGGTTAATAATAATATTGCCGTGGATGTTGATAAGGAACAAGAAGCTAAAACGTCTTTTGGTGAGCGAATGGCAGATAAGATATCGACGATTGTTGGTAGTTGGTTTTTTATTTTTTTGTTTCTGGTGTTTTTAGTTTTTTGGCTGGTTTTAAATATTTATATTTTAAAGGAGAAAATTGATCCTTATCCTTTTATTTTACTTAATTTGGTACTTTCTTGTATATCAGCTGTTCAGGCTCCTATTATTATGATGAGTCAAAATAGGGAAGCGAAGAAAGATAGTATGCGTAACCAAAATGATTATATTGTGGATTTGAAAAGTGAGCTTATATTAGAGGATTTACATCGTAAGTTAGAGCTTGTTTTAAAAAATCAAAGTAGGTTATTGGATTTGTATAATAAGGATATAGAAAAAGAGGACTAATCCTCTTTTATTATGAAATTATTATCTTTGATATCAATGGTTATGGTTGAATTAAATTTAATTTTATCATTTATTATGGCATTGGCAAGTAATGTTTCAATGTTTCTACTTACGAATCTTTTTATTGGTCTAGCACCGTATTTTTCATCATAAGCGTTGTCTATTACATATTTTTTTGCGTTATCGGTTAAAGATAATTTTATTTTTTTATCATTTAATCTATTTTGTGTTTCTTTAATTATTTTTTCTAATATTTCGTAGACAATATCTTTTGATAATGAGTTAAAGATTATTGTTTCATCAATACGATTTAGAAATTCTGGTTTAAATGTTTGGTGTAATTCATTCATAACTAATTGATTGGCATTTTCGCTGTTTTCCAAGATGTATTCGCTACCTAGATTGGAAGTCATGATGATAATTGTATTTTTAAAGTCAACAGTTCTTCCTTGAGAATCGGTAATTCTTCCATCATCTAATATTTGAAGTAATATGTTGAAAACATCTTTATGAGCTTTTTCTATCTCATCAAATAAAACAATACTATATGGATTACGTCTAACGGCTTCTGTTAATTGTCCACCGTCATCGTAACCAACATACCCTGGAGGCGAACCGATTAATCTAGCGACTGAATGGCTTTCCATATACTCGCTCATATCGATTCTAATCATGTGTCTTTCGTCATCAAATAATTCAAAGGCTAGAGACTTGGCTATCTCGGTTTTTCCGACTCCAGTTGGACCTAAGAAAATAAATGAACCTATTGGTCTATTTGGGTCTTTAATACCAGCTCTAGCTCTGATGATTGCTTCACTTACTAGTTTAATGGCATTATCTTGACCTTTAACACGTTTTTTTAGATTTTCTTCTAGGTGCATAAGTTTTTCTTTTTCACCACCAACTAATTTAGTTACTGGTATATTTGTCCATTTTGATATGATATTGGCGACTTTTTCGTCATCAACAGTGTCACTTAATATTTTTGATTTATCTTCTTTTCTTATGGTTTCTAATTCTTTTTGAAGCTCTGGAATGGTGCCATGTCTTAATCTAGCAGCGGTTTCTAGGTCGTAATTTGCTTCAGCTTGTTCTAAACAGTGATTGGCATTTTCTAGCTCTTCTTTTTTCTTATTTATTTTGGTATTTATTGTTTTTTCTTGTTCCCAATCGTTTCTTAATACTTGTTCTTTTTCTTTTAGTTCTTTTAGTTTTTTATCAATTTCGGCCATTCTATTTTTTGAAAGTTCATCTTTTTCTTTTTTTATTGCTTCTTTTTCTATTTCTAGTTGCATAATTTTTCTAGTTAAGGTGTCTAAATTGGTTGGAACTGATTCCATTTGAACTTTTATGGTTGCACATGCTTCATCGATTAAATCGATGGCTTTATCGGGTAAAAATCTATCAGTGATATATCTATCTGATAGAGTAGCAGCAGCGACTAAAGCGTTATCTTTGATATTTACTCCATGATATACTTCAAATCTTGATTTTAAACCTCTTAGGATGGTTATTGTATCAGTAACTGTGGGTTCGGTTACTTGGACTTTTTGGAATCGTCTTTCTAAGGCTCCGTCTTTTTCAATATATTTACGGTATTCATTTAGAGTCGTAGCTCCGATGCAATGAATTTCTCCTCTAGCAAGCATTGGTTTTAACATGTTTCCAGCATCCATGGCACCTTCTAAAGCACCCGCACCAACTATCATATGAATTTCATCGATGAACATTATTATTTCGCCGTTTGATTCTTTGACTTCTTTTAAAACGGCTTTTAGTCTATCTTCGAATTCACCACGGTATTTAGCTCCAGCGATTAAAGCTCCCATATCTAGTTCCCATACTTTTTTATTTTTTAAACTATTTGGCACATCACCTTTGATTATTCTAGTGGCTAAGCCTTCAACAATGGCGGTTTTACCAACACCTGGTTCACCGATAAGGACGGGGTTGTTTTTGGTTTTTCTGGATAAGATTCTGGTTATACTTCTGATTTCCTCATCTCTACCGATTACAGGGTCAATTTTACCTTGTTTTACGCTTTCGGTAATGTCTCTACCATATTTTTCTAATGGATTTTGTAGATTTTCTTGGTATGCGTTTTGTTCGTTCATATTATCCCTCCTCTTTTATTATAATCCCTACATCTTGAATTATACTCTTTTTTTAGCACTTGTCAAGGAGGAGTGCTAAAAGAGGAAGAACATCAAAGTTTGATAGATGT
>CAZZCM010000100.1:0-1549 GCA_964652445.1 uncultured Muribaculaceae bacterium
ATGTATGAATATAATAAATTATAAAAGGAAGGAGAGGTTATGAAAAAATTTATAATTGGTTTAATTCTTTGTGGGCTTGTTATAGCCGGTTTCTTGATTTTTAAAGGTGGAACTAAAGATGAGGAAAATTTAACTAAGGTTAAGGTTGGGGAGGTTACACATAGTGTGTTTTATGCTCCACAATATGTAGCTCATGCTTTAGGTTATTTTGAAGATGAAGGCTTAGATGTGGAAATACTATTAACTTCTGGAGCTGATAAGGTTACGGCTGCGGTTTTATCTGGAGATGTTCAAATAGGTTTTTGTGGTAGTGAGGCCACTATTTATATTTATCAGCAGGGTGAGAAAGATTATTTAGTTAATTTTGGGGCACTTACTAAACGTGATGGTAGTTTTTTGGTTGCTCGTGAAGATATTAAGGATTTTTCTGTTAATGATTTAAAAGGTAAAAAGATCCTAGGTGGTAGACAGGGTGGTATGCCAGCGATGACGCTTGAATGGGCACTTAATTCTAATGGTGTTAGTAGTGATGAAGCTGATATTGATACTAGTGTGGAATTTTCTTCAATGTCTGGTTCGTTTATTGGCGGTAATGGGGATTTTGTTACTTTGTTTGAACCGACGGCTTCTGAATTAGAAGAAAAAGGTTATGGATATATTGTGGCTTCTGTTGGTGAACTTGGTGGGGTTGTTCCTTATACGGCTTATAATGCTAAAAAAAGTTATATTAAGGATAATCCTAAGGTAATTGAAGGTTTTAATAAGGCTATTCAAAAGGGATTAGATTATGTATTTAGTCATTCGGATGCTGAAGTGGCGGATGTTATTGGTGAATATTTTCCTAATACTTCTAAGGATGACTTGACTGGTATTGTAAAACGCTATAGAGATAGTGATTCTTGGTTTACTACTACTTATATCGAAGAAGCTGATTTTGAACATATTGAGGAAATTATGGAAAATGCTGGTTATTTATCTGAAAAGGCACCTTATGATAAACTGGTCGACAATACTTTTTCTAAGGAAAGATAATGATTTTAAGTATTAAAGATTTACGGAAAATTTATCACACGAAGCAAAAAGAGATTTTAGCTGTGGATAATTTTTCTTTTGATTTAAAAGAGGGAGAGTTTGTCGCCATAGTGGGACCTAGTGGCTGTGGAAAGTCGACTATTTTGTCTATTTTATGTGGCCTTGATAAGGCTTCTAGTGGAACTATTAAAACTAGTGATGATTTGAAGTTTGGTTATATGCTTCAAGGGGACAATTTGTTTGAATGGCAAACGATTTTTAAAAACTGCTTACTTGGTCTTGAGATTAATCATGAAGTTACTGAGGAAAATAAGGAATATGTTAGAAAATTGCTTAAGACTTATGGACTTGAGGAATTTATGGACGCTTACCCTTCTAATTTATCTGGAGGAATGCGTCAACGGGTTGGATGATTGTGGTGTAGACACAATTGTGATTAGAAGATTGGTAATATTAGAAGTGATTGTAAGGTTAAAATTTAATGGGAATTAAATTTATAGAAAAAAATTGACTATTT
>CAZZCM010000100.1:1649-2739 GCA_964652445.1 uncultured Muribaculaceae bacterium
ATTAGATCAAATGGCTAGATTATTTGACAGGGATAAATCTGTAATATCCAGACATATTAAAAACGCTTTTGAAGAAGAGCTAGATAATTCAACTGTTGCAAATTTTGCAACAGTTCAAAAAGAAGGTACAAGGGAAGTAACTCGTAATATTGAATATTATAATTTGGATATGATAATTAGTGTTGGTTATAGAGTCAAAAGTAAAAATCCTAATAGTCTTTTTGATTACTAGGATTTTTCTTATTTGAGTGTAGTTTATAGGGTTTTGGTTTGAAGTTAAAAGGTATTAATGTGGATTTTTAACTATCTTTGACTTGTTTTAAATCAAAGACTTCATCAACAATGTCACATACATTTTGTGAATGAGTTACGATAATAACACATTTATTTTCTTTATGAGCTAAGTTTTCAAATATTTTTAGTATTTCTGCTTCGGTTTGTTTGTCTAGATTTCCTGTTGGTTCATCGGCAAGAATCATTTTCGGATTATATGATAGACTTCTAGCTATTGCAACTCTTTGTTGTTCGCCACCTGACAATCTTAATACTTTTCTGTCGGCATAGGATTCTTTTAAACCGACTTTTGCCATGAGCTCTATGGCTTTCGCTTTTTTATTTTTGATTTTTAAACCGTTGACATCCATAGAAAGAATAATGTTTTCACTGGCGGTCATATATGGTAATAGATTATAGCTTTGAAATACTATACCAATATCACTATTACGATATTTATCTAGATTTATGTCTTTTAGATCTTTTCCATCAAATATTATTTGTCCTTCTGTACATCTTTCAAGGCCACTAAGAAGGGAAAGCAGGGTTGTTTTTCCAGTGCCACTTCGACCTCTAATCGCATATATTTTACCCATTTCAAAATTAAAGTTAACATCTTTTAATGCAAATTCGTTTTCTTCGGCATCACTATAACGATAACTGGCATGTTTAATGCTTAATAGAATATTTTCTGATTTTTTTTCTATTTGTTTGGATGTGGTTTTTGTGGTACTACCTGTATCTTGATTTTTTTCTTTTGTGTTTTTAGTAAGTTTATCTTTACTAATATGATTGTTTTTTTCTTTTCTTTGCATTT
>CAZZCM010000101.1:0-2721 GCA_964652445.1 uncultured Muribaculaceae bacterium
GACATAATCTTTTAATTCTTTTAATACACATAATCAAAACTGAATTATGTTATCTAGATTGTTTATACAAAAAAAGAACTAATTTACCACATTTTTTAAAAATTAAGGTAACCCAGTTCTTTTTATTGTTATTAAAATATTATATAAAATTTATGTAATTATTTAATTTCCAATTTTTTGAAAACCAATGAACCAATTACGCTGAAAATCACAATAATAACACTAATACATAATAAATGTTCTACGGCAACTGTGGAAATATTGACTTTTTCTACAGCACCAGCAATTGTTCCTAATTCATAATTGGCTAAATTACTTACATGAAGATAATTACCTACCAAACCAAATGCAGCAGCAGCAAACATATAAATAACAAAGCAAATTGCAAAAGCTAAAGCTGAATTTTTTATTACGTTTCCTATTAAGAAGAATATTACACAATAATTTAATACTATAAGAGCTTGAAGAGCAAATGATTTAATAAAAAGCATAAAATCTATTGTGATGTCTAAGTTGTTATTAGCATAAATAACTGTTGTTATAATAGCTTCTAAAACAAATATAAGCATACTTGCTAAAAAGGCAGTTATTAATTTTCCAAAATAGATACTAGTACGACTAACACCAACACTAACGATATTTTTCATAGTTCCACTGGTATAATCTGATCGGGTAATTGAGATAACAATTAAGGCTCCAAATATTGGTAATATGCCACATAATGAGGTCATATTAGCATCATAAGATTCGGCTATTGTTGTATGCACTAATAAGTATGTATAAAATATAATGGCAATCAATACTATTGCCCAATAAGATTTGTTATGACGTAGTTTATAAAATTCTGATTTTATTACATTAATCATGTTTACCTCCCACCATTTGAACAAATAGTTGTTCTAAATCTATTTTATCTTTTTCTACTTCTTCTTGACTAATTTCTTTGACTAATTTGCCATCAATTATGAATCCATAACAAGTTGCAATTTTTTCCATTTCACCTAATATGTGACTTGATATTAAAATGGTTGTCCCTTTTTTGTTCATATCTAATAAAATTTCTCGTATATTAGCAATAGCTATAGGATCTAAACCATTAATTGGTTCATCTAGTATTAATAGTTTTGGCTTGTTTAAAATAGCCATAGCTATACCTAAATTTTGTCGCATTCCTAATGAAAAATTTTTAACTTTTATGTTCTTTTTATTTTGTAAGCCTACTTTTGTTAAGGCTTCATTAATGGCTTCTTTTTCATTTTTAATTCCCAATAATTTAGCTTGAACAACTAAATTTTGATAGGCAGTTAATTTTGAATTAAAGGCTGGTGTTTCAATTATAGAGCCAATGTTTTTTCTCATTGCGTTTGCTTCTTTTCCTTCTTTTCCAAAAAGTGTAATAGTTCCACTTGTAGGTTCTATTAAACCTAAAAGCATCCGCATAAGCGTAGTTTTGCCAGCACCATTACGGCCTATTAAACCATAAATGCTCCCTTCTTCAATAGTTATAGATATTTTATCATTAGCGATAAAAGAGCCATAACGTTTAACTAAATTTTTAGTTTCGATAATGTTTGACATATAATCCCTCCTTAATTTACTACAAACTTTATTTAAAACTATTTTTCTTCTGGTTTCATAATTGGAAATTTATTATATAAATATTCATCAGAATAGTGATTATCAAAAAATTTACCAACAATTGTATATGGCTTGACATCATGATCTCTAAGCACCATTCTACCAAGAGCTCCATAAGTTATAATTAAATCTAATATTATAAAGATTAAAACGACAATATAAATGATTTTCCCAATTTTATAAGGAATTTTTTCAATTAATTTACTAATAAAAGGATAAACTACTTTCATTAAAATAGTACCACCTAAACCCCAGATAAGCATAAATGGAATTGTTGTTCTTCCACAAATATTTAAAAAGTATCCTGTATAATCCCAAAATTGCACGTTAAATATTTTATCAGCTATGAGGCTTGTCATAAATTCAGTTATTCCACCAATTAGACTAGCGAATAAAAAGGTTTTTAATAGATTTCTTTTGTCATTGTTTTTCCCTAAAAAGATGACAAATATAGCAACTCCGATACCATAAATAGGGCTGAAAGGGCCATATATTAATCCTTGCCTATCTACTATTTCTCCATATCTAATATACCACAGTATTTCTTCATAATATGTTCCAATTAAACATCCTAATAAAAACATAACAAATATTTTTATAAAACAAAATCCTTGAGCAAATACTTTATTTTCTTTTTTTTGATTTTTCATAAAACACAACTCCATTGTTAGAATGGTAATATCAAGTAAATCCCACGATTAAATTATTAACTATACTATACCATTTTATTTTGTTTTTATCAACATTTTGTGTTAAATCATTAAATAAATTATGATTAATTATATAGTTTTGATAAGTTTAATACTTTTTATGAAAAAAATTATATTTTCTTTTTGGTTGCATATAATTAACTGTAAAACAATACAAGGAGGAAATAATTATGGAAACATTAAAAGTAAGGGCAAAATCAAACCCTAATTCAGTAGCAGGCGCGCTCGCTAATGTATTTAGGGAAAAAGGAACTGTTGAAATACAAGCCATTGGGGCAGGGGCGCTTAACCAAGCTATTAAGGCGGTAGCTATCGCACGAGGATTTGTCGCACCTAGTGGAAAAAATTTAGTTTGTATACCAGCTTTTACAGA
>CAZZCM010000102.1:0-2694 GCA_964652445.1 uncultured Muribaculaceae bacterium
TAGCTTTTGAGTTTAATGTTAGGTCGGCTCTTCTTCCTATTTTATAAGCGTAGTATCCGGCAGCGCCTATCATGGCTGCATTATCTGTACAGTATTTTATTTCAGGAACGGTTAGATTTATATTGTTTTTGTTACATTCTTTGGTTAATCTTTCTCTTAAGCCTTTATTAGCGGCTACCCCACCAGCAACTATTAGGTTTTTAACATTATATTCTTTTAAGGCTTTTATGGTTTTCTTTGTTAATATCTCAGTAACCCTATTTTGAAATGAAGTTGCTACATTTTCGGGAATTATCTCTTTTCCTCGCTGCTTTTCATTATGGACTAAATTTATAACGGCGCTTTTTAAACCACTAAAACTAAAGTTATAACTATCATCATCTAGTGGAAGTGGAAAATTATAGGTGTCTTCTCCTTGGTGAGCTAGTTTATCAACTAAAGGCCCCCCTGGATATGGAACACCAATTACTCTAGCCACTTTATCATAGGCTTCACCAACAGCATCGTCTAATGTTCCACCTAATTTTTCGAAACTGTAATCTTCTTTCATATATATTAGTTCTGTATGTCCACCACTAATAACTAAAGCAATTAAGGGAAATTCTAATGGTTTTACTAGGTTATTTGCGTATATATGACCAGCTATATGATGGACTGGTATTAATGGTTTGTTATAGATAAAGGCAAGAGTTTTAGCCGCCATAAGTCCAATTAGTAATGAGCCAATTAGACCTGGACCATAGGTAATGGCAATTGCTGTAACATCTTCCATTTTCATATTGGCTTTTTTTAATGTTTCTTCAAGAACTAAAGTTATATTTTCTATATGCATACGGCTGGCAATTTCAGGAACAACTCCACCATAGTTGGCATGGGTATCCATTTGCGAAAGCACAACTGTTGCAATTTCATCTTTTCCGTCTTTAATTATAGAAGCACTTGTTTCGTCGCAACTAGTTTCGAGCGCTAAAATATATGTACTCATTTTTTCACCTCTATTTCTTTAACCATTAAATAGGCGTCTTTTCCACCATAATAATTTGGTCTAATTGTTTTTGTCTGAAAGTTATATTTTTTATATAAATTAATTCCTGCTATGTTTTCGGTTTCGACTTCTAAGCTTATGGTTTTGCATCCACTTTTTCCCATGTCGCTTATGGCATATTCTAATAATTTCTGGCCTATTCCTTTATTTCTGTAGTTCGGCAAGGTAATAATATAATTTATCTCACCACGTTCATAAATAATACTATATGAGATAATTCCCATTATATCTCTGTCTGTGTAGATGGCAACTTTTTCAAATGGGTCATCACTTATTTTATATCCACGAAAATGGGTTTTTAATATCTCAGAAATTTGATTTAAATTAGTTACTTGTTTTATCATTTTTCTTATTTAAATTTTCTTCGGCTTCGGTTAATTTTAGATATTTGGGATTTACTTGATGAGGATTTTCGCCTTTTTCATTTTCATGTTTTTTGATAACTTTAAGAATATCAATGTTTGGCTTTTCGGCATTCAGATTATCATAGCTGATGAATGTTCCGTTTGCAGTTATATCTTTTAATAAAATGTGTTTATCTTCTTTCACTACGTTTAAATCTTTATCGTAAACACCAGCAAAAACATAGCCTCGTCTGGCATCTATTAAAGCTATTTTATCGGTAGTAGTTGGAGTGCTGGCGATGACTTCTAATGATGAAATGGGGATGATAGGAATATTTAATGACCATGCCATTGTTTTGGCAATGGTAAGCCCAACTCTGATTCCTGTAAATGAACCAGGACCATTTGTAACAAAAATTTTATCTAAATCTTTTGGTTTTATTTTTGCTTTGTTAAAAGCTTTTTCTATAACTGGCATAATGGTGCTTGACATATCTTTTCCCGTTTCTTGATTGTAAACATAGACTAATTTGCTGTCTATAACAATAGCGACTACTAAAGTAGCAGTCGCTGAATCTATAAATAAATATTTCATAATACTGCCTCGCACAATTCTTCATATTGTTTTCCGTGCGGTACTACCAATAAAATACGGGAATTTTCCCCAGCTACTTTAAATTTTATATCTAGTCTTTCATCTGGTAAGATATCTTTAATTGTATTTGCCCATTCTATTATTACGACACCATCTTTTGAAAAGTATTCCTCAATTCCAATGCCTTCTATTTTTCCATCTAAACGATAAACATCCATGTGGTATAAAGGCAATTCTCCATCATATTCTTTAATTATGTTGAAGGTTGGGGAAGTAACGTTTTCTGTTATTCCTAAGGCACTAGCAAATGCTTTAGTGAAGATAGTTTTTCCGCTTCCTAATTCACCATTTAGACAAATAACCATGTTTGGAAATTTTTCTGATTCTAGATTTTGAGCAAATTCTATTGTTTCCATTTCGCTACGCATTGTTAATCTATATTCCATCTTTATCACCTTAATTATTATATCAAAAAGGCTATTATATTTACAATAGTTTTTAAGACTTTTTAAAATAACATTTTGAATATTGTTTTTTTCTTTACGTTTGACTTTTTATATACTAATTTTAACACTATTTTCTTAATTATTAAAGATCTGAAAAATTTTGGTTATATAAATTAGCTTGTTTTTATTATGGTATAAGGTAACATTATCGCAAAATATATACATTTTTGACAAAATCAGGCATTTTAAAAAGACTTTACAGTC
>CAZZCM010000103.1:0-2602 GCA_964652445.1 uncultured Muribaculaceae bacterium
AAAATAAAGCCATGGGCAAATGACTTTATAAATTAATAAATACAAATACAAATCTATCCTCACCAGGAAAGTCCTTTTCTACACTAACATTAGCTTTTGGAAAGTAATTCAAAGCAATGTTTTTAACACTCTCTCCTTGGCCTTTTCCAATTTCGAAAGCAATTAATGCTCTATCATTAATATAATTAGTTGCCTCCGATAAGATTTTTTCGTAAAACTCTAATCCATTATTTTCAGCAAATAAAGCAATCGCTGGCTCGTTGTTCCTAACTATATCCTCAATTTCTTCATCATAAGCAACGTATGGTGGATTACTAATAATCAAATCATATTTGTCATTAACTGAAGAAAATACATCACTGTTAAAGAAGTTAATAGTAACACCATTATCTAAGGCATTATCCTTGGCTACCGCTAAAGCTTTATCAGAAATATCGACCGCATCAATTGCAGATTCAAGCCTTTTAGATAAACTAATCGCAATCGCTCCACTACCAGTTCCTAAATCAAGAGCTTTAATTCTACCATGAAAATACTTCTTAACGTAATTAATTGTTTTATCCACTAATAATTCCGTTTCAAAGCGTGGAATCAAAACATCTGAGTTAACCTTGATGATATTACCATAGAAATTAACATTACCAATAATATATTGTAAAGGTTCCCCTTGGGCTAAAAGTTTTAATCCCTCTTCTAATTTAGAATGCTCTAAAAATCTTTCCAAATATTCTCTATCAGTCATTATTCACCACGAAGCTTTCGGTTTTGGTCCTCAGTAATTAAAGCCTCGATAATATCTTCTAAGTTACCTTCCATAACCCTATCCAAATTCTTAGTAGTATAGCCAATACGATGATCGGTTACCCTATTTTGTGGATAATTATAAGTTCTTATCTTTTCACTACGATCACCAGTACCAATCTTACTACGTCTTTCATTACCAAATTCTTCTTCTTGTTTGCGTCTTTCTTCCTCATAAAGTCTAGCTCTAAGCATCTGCATACACTTTTCTTTATTCTGAATTTGACTACGTTCATTTTGACAAGTAACCACAATACCAGATGGCATATGTGTAATACGAACTGCACTATCTGTCGTATTTACACACTGACCTCCAGCACCAGTACTGCGGAAAACATCAATCCGTAAATCGTTGGGCTTAATTTCAATATCTACATCTTCAGCTTCTGGCATAACAACGACCGTTGCGGTTGAAGTATGAACGCGACCTTGGGTTTCTGTTACTGGCACTCTTTGAACACGGTGAGCGCCACTTTCATATTTAAGTTTTGAATAAACATTATCACCCTTAACCATAAACTCGACTAAAGGATAGCCTCCCATGTCTGAATGTTCTTCGCTTAAAACTTCAAGCTTCCAGCCTTCTTTTTCGGCATATTTACTATACATACGATATAAATCGCCTGCAAATATATTAGCCTCATCACCGCCGGCAGCGCCCCTAATTTCTACAATAACATTCTTATCATCGTTAGGATCTTTAGGTAATAAAATAATTTCAATATTAGCTTCTAACTCAGTAAGCTCATTATTTAACCTTTGAATTTCCTCTTTCGCAAATTCTCCTAATTCACTATCTTTAACTAGTTCGTTTGCTTCTTCTAGTTCATTTGTTATTTGTTTATATTTTTGGTATGCATCATAGGCTTCTTTTAATGAGGATTGTTCTTTGGATAATTCCATAGTTTTTTTTATGTTACCTAATACTTCTGGATTTGTAAGTTCTGTGGATAGTTCATTATATCTGTCTTCTATTGCTTGTAATCTTTCTTTCATTTATATCACCTTTTAACCGTTTAACATTATACTATATTTTATTAACTAAAGCAAACCATATGCCAAAAAGAAAAAGAATTAATCTTCTTCGTCCAATTCTTCTTCATCTATAATTGTTAAATCATCGTCATCGTCATCGTCTAGATCATCCAAATCTACATCTTCTCCAATATCATCATCAGAATCAGACACAATTTCTTCCATCTTTTCAGAAGCTTCCTCTATATCTTCCAAATCATCTTCTTCATAGACTTCGTCGTCCTCTTCTAAAATCGTAGAAACTGGGTGATGGTCACGTAAATCCCAATTTCCATCAGCGAGTAAAACAACATCTTTATCAGTTGTTAAAGAGGTATAATAATCACCTATTTTGTCAGTATATTCTTCATCAGAAAGCTCTAATAAATCACAAATTTTTCTAAAAATAGTTGGCGTATTAAGTGCTTTCCCTTCTTCTTCCAAAATCATTTTTGTTAGATCAATATAAGAATACAGTTCTAATTCTTCTTTAGACATCTTACTCAGTTTCATACAAATTCCTCCTCTTACGTAAGTAATAATCTTAAAGCATTATATCATATTATCCATTACTGTCAATACTATAATTAAAATTTAATTCAAATTCACATAAGTTCTATCTAAATTTAGTTTATAAACAACTTTTACACTTTTTTTTACAAACACGTTCCTTTGTTTGTACAATAACATCAACTCTTCCCTTAGAAATAATATATGTACCTTTTGTAAGATTATAAGTACAAAAATCTAATTTTAGAAGAAAAGTGGAATTATACTTACACTAATT
>CAZZCM010000104.1:0-2591 GCA_964652445.1 uncultured Muribaculaceae bacterium
AATGAAATCTTGCTTAAATTATTTGTCAATCCGTTTAGAAACAACTACCATTCTTCCATTTTCCTGTGAATATTCACAAGTTGAAAAAGTAAACAATTCGTCACCATACTTTGCCGTTACACCAGTATCATATAAAGATAATTTTTTAACATTGTTTATATAATCATTATATTCTTCTTCATTTTCCGCATTATAAAATTTATAATACTTAAAAACCTCATCATTTACCCTATAAACCTTTGATAAGAAAACAGCAATAATTTCATATTCTTGTTTCTCCTCTAAAGTATAAAAAGTAAAAGTTTTATGATTCTCATAATATTCCTTATTTTTATAATTAAGCAAATCATGAAACATTGTACCATCATTCATATTATGACCATAAATTATCAAATTAGTATCTCTAGGACTAACATTATTATGCTTATCAACATATAACATCCCAGCCTCTAAATAATTTTTATTAAAATCTTTCCTTAAATAAGTATCTTCCCCCGGTGTATACATAACCAAATAATCAATTTGAGTATTTGGAATTATAAGATAGCCATATACGTCATTATTTTCCTCATATAATTTTTCTAATTCTAATATTTTAGAATCTTTTTCTTCATCTTCCTTCTTTTTAACTTGAACATCTGAAACATCAGCATCATGTTTATTTGCTAAAGACGGAACACTAATTAATAAAATCATATTTGATGAAAACACAAAAATACACAAACAGACAATTAATATTAGTCTTTTTTTAACTCGTTGTTCCCTTTTTTTAATTTTTTTTAAATTACTTCTTTTAGTCATACTTTCATCCACCTTTTTATTTTAGCGATTAAACAAAATAGGAGAATATCTCCTATTTTAAACTTTTAGCTGTTTTCAAAGAATATGCCCCAGATAATGTAGCAACAACAAACATTATAAACAAGGCAATAGGTAAAGTATTACCAGTTTTAGGAACATCATCATATTCTGTAGTATTGTCAGAATCACTTGATACTTCTGTTAAATTTTCAGCTTCTTCAGATGTCATAACCACATATTTATCATCAATCATAACAACAACATAATTAGTTGCTACATCATTTGATACATCTACACTGAAAGTTCCTCCAGTTATATTTTTAGTATAATCATAAATATTTCCAACACAAGTAATAGCTTCTATTTTAAAAGTACCACCACTAATGCTTAAGTCTCCATCACTACGTGGATCAACAACGTATTTTGCATCAAATGTACCATTTGAAATATTTAAAATACCAGGTTCATACTCCAAAGCACGTTCAGGAGCATAAAGTACTGCAATACTATTATAACCTTTAAAGTCTCCACCACTAATATTTACCTCACCAGTAGCTTGAACTAAAAAGCCTTGAGCACTTGTAAAACTTCCTCCAGTAATATTAGTTTTTGACCAATCATCACTCTTAATTGTAGAAGTAGTAGTATTATGAACAAATGTACCACCATTAATAGTTAAAACAGCAACTCCAGATGTATGACTAAAACCAACATCATCTGGACAAGTACTCGTTCCACAAGCCCATCCATTAACTACCAAACTAGCATTAGAAGTATTCACTGCACCATTATTACCTTGAGTAAAAGTTCCACCATTAATAATAGCATTTCCAAAGTTTTTAACTGTATACCAATTCTGTGAATTAAAATTACCAGAATTTATAATAACCGTTCCACCTTTGTTTACAATAGCTCCTGCCCTTGATCCATAAGCATCAACATTTCCACTACCAGTAATAGTTAATTCAGCTCCACTTTCCACTACAATAGCACTTCCAGAAGTTGTTATATTATAACCATTTAAATCAATAGTTATGTTTTTACCATTAATGCTTATTGGAGTAGTTTCATTTTGTTCAAGTGTAACAACATCCCCTGAATTAGCTGCATTAATTTTATCTTGAAGTGATGTAGCAGCGTTTACACTCATAAAAGGTAAAGCACAAAAACAGCAAGTAATAACCCCTAAAAATAATTTCATTCCTTTCTTCAATTTTCAAAACCTCCCTACTTTTAAGTATTTGTTCTTTCCCTCAAATACTTAGCCTATATTATATACCAATTTTTACCAAAGTCAATAACAAAATTTACCACTTAAACATTAAAAAAGGCAACCATTAGCTACCTATATTATTTATCTTTATTAATTCTGAAAGTTGCTTGATAAGAATTTCCCAAATCAATCTCATCAACATCTATAAAATATCCTAACTTTTCAATTTGAGCAGAACAATTTCTAATCAAACGAATAACTTCTATAAAATTATTATTAGACATAGCCGCAGTATTATTTTCTACATTACTAGCCATATTCCTAGAATCTGAAACTTCTATAATATCCGAATTTGGAATATTTGTAATGATTGGTTGTGAAGTTTCCATTGAAACACTTTGTGATGTTGGGTTTCCAAAAGGTGCCGAAACTGGTGTGGCTGGCAATTCATTAAATGTATTAGTATTTTCTGAATTATTTGAGTATTCCATATGAGCCGGCTCTAGAGCTGAAGTTGGCATTACACTATCATTAGTAGAAGTCACATCATGTTGCATTAATTCATTATAAAGTAAAG
>CAZZCM010000105.1:0-2561 GCA_964652445.1 uncultured Muribaculaceae bacterium
AGTTATGTAAGAGATTAACTTTTTAATGGGTTCTTCTGATTCTTCAAATGATGCTTGATGTTTAATAGTTATACTTGTTTTACTTTTAGAATTAAAATCATGAAATTTAATTGTATATAAACCATCATGACCTCTTAAATAACTGCCTTGTTCTTTAAACCAGTTATAATAACTACTATATAATTGTTTTAATTGCAAGATCAGTTTTCTTGGTAGTTTAATTGTTTTATTTTTTCCTACTTGAAAAACATTTCCATTATTTAAAATAACATATTGTTTGTTTCTATAATCTTTTACTTTCATAAACCATGATGTATTATTCACATTAACACTCCTTTCAACAAACTAAATGCAAAGCCAAAGGCAATGCCAACTTTCTCACGCAATTTGAACCCCATTTGTGAGACTTTAATTATACTCCTAAACAAGAACACCAGTTATATAATTTAAAAGGTTATTTAACCCATTTATGCCTATTCAAGTAATCGACCAAGTCCGACTGCTGAATGACATACTTTGAGCCAATTAAGGTTGCTCTTAGGTTGTCTTTTTTAGTGATTAAGTTTCTCACTGAATCAATGCTGATACCTAGTAATTTTGAAACTTCTTTTACGTCATAAATAACTAGGTTATCTTCTTGTTTTAAGGTGTCTTTTTTCATATTCTCAACTCCCTTAACAATGCCATGGGCTGTGCCAAAGGCAAGTGATAGATTTGAAATGAGTGTTCTATCAGTTATCTCATTTAAACTTATGATTTAATAGATTTTCTGTATGTGAGTGTTATTCTATCAGTTATCTCACTTTACTTATCTCTCATTTTCTCTTCTTCTTGTTTCTTTTTACTTTTGTTTCTACTCATTCTTTTGTTTTGATTTTTGTGATTGTTATTTTTTAAGTTTTAGTATTTATTATAGTAAAAATGATAGTGGCAACTTTACCAAAAGGAGAGTGTTGCTCGCTCTTTAATGCTAGTCTTTGTTGAAACACACGTTTAGTATATATGAACTTACTAAACTACTAGGTAATACTCTAGGAATACCACCTTTGTTGTTATATATAATCTTTGGAACACATTTTACTTGTTTTTAGGTAGTAAATCTAATTTAATACAAAAAAAGAGCCATTTGGCTCAATGTTTACTACTTTTTGCTACTTTTTTATTCTTTTTAAAATCAATTTATCGTAAACACTCATTGATTTAACTTCTAATTTATACTTATATTTTAATATTTCTATTGCATAATCATATATTCGTTGCTTGTCTATATTAGATAAAATGAATTCATCTAACATACTCTCATATAACGTAACAAGTGTATCTTTATGATTATTTTTAAACTGCTTATAGTAGGCACTAACATTAAATGCAAGTTCTTCTGCTAATGATAAAATCTTATATTCTTTTGTATCTCTTTCAAAGTTATTTATCTTCGACATCAATTTTCTCCAACATTAAGGGATCATAGCTTATTATTTTGTAGTTGAATTTATCTTCTAAAATATTTTCCACTTGGTGTGCTATACATTGTTCGTTGCCATCAAGTAATTCATTTATACCAGTATTTACCGTTACCTCATAACTATCATTGCAACAACCATTTATTTCCCACCTTAATTTAACATAGTAAGCCACTGCCTCGGCATTATGCTTTTGTATATATTTAAGCCATTTACTAATAAACTTATCCTCGTACATAAAAATTCCTTCTTTTATTGTACTTTAAAGGTATTGTCTTGGTATTAATGTCTTTAATTTGCCTGTGTCTTTTAAATGATTTGATAGTAAAATTGATAATTTCTTTGTTCCTTTGCAATTTTTCATCAAGAATAAAATAGGTATGTGGGCAAACTCTAATTGCTTTCATTGCATATGAATAGTTATCTTTAAAAAAGTCCTCAAAAAGAGTAGGAAAGATATTATTGCTTAATGAGGTAAGTATTTCTAGTGCTTCCTTTCTAAAGATAATTTTCACAGGTTCGCCTATGTTTTCTAAATGTCTATTTTTCATTTCCACCTCCAATATTATTTTAAAGGTAAGCACGAGTTTATTATTCAGTTAAATTATGATAAAAAGAACACCATTTCTGATATTCTTTATACATAATTCGTATGTTATTCCCTAGAATTTATTTTTAAAACATCTAACTCAACAAAATCAAAAACTAACTCAAAGAATTTGCTACATATTTCATCGCTAATAAGTACATCTAAATAATCATTTCCAAAATATACTTTTATAAAATCTCTGATATATTTCTCGGCATTAAATGTAGGGTAAGTACGTTCAATTTGTATAATATTATCTTTTAAATAGATGTTTAATTCATCGTTATTGGTAATTGCTAATTGTTTCCTTATTTCTTTTGGTATTACTATTCGACCAAGTTCATCAATTCTTTTTATCTGTGATATAAGCATAAAATTCACCTCGTCTAGTATATTACTACATTGAAAGAGTTAATTTTCAGTAGAAATATTATTTAATAACAACCTATATTTTATATAAGGTATATAGTAGTTAGTATTAGGTGTATCAAAACGTATCAAAAACGTATCAA
>CAZZCM010000106.1:0-2545 GCA_964652445.1 uncultured Muribaculaceae bacterium
TTTTTATATAATTCTTTCATCATTTGTACATCGGGATTTTCAATCGTAAAGTACATTAAAATCGTTATAAAGGTTTCAGCTGAAGAAATTATTAACAAGTCTGGAAATATTAATTGTATTGTAGCAATAGTTACATCTATTATAATAAATACTAATAAAGGAATATATTTACTTTTTTTAACGTGTTTATAATTTCTCAACATCATTATTACACAAACGATGATCAAAACTCCTGATAGTGCATACAGAAAATCGGCACTAGGTCCATAGGTATATTTAATTACGCCTTCTTCAACTTTTACAAATAGCGGAAGAGCAAAAGTAATGACTGCTAATATAAAATACGTGATAATAATAGGAATTTCCCTATTTTTTTCGGTTTTTTTAGATACATAATATATATATACAGAAAAAGTAAATACCCACGTTAAAAAAGCAACATTAATAAGTTTCAATGATATTAATTTTAATGTATCAAAACCTACTACATAACAATTTAATATTGTACTACCAATTTCTATACATAACTCTATTAAAGTTATCACTATTAAAAGAGAATATATTTTATTTTCCTTATTCTTTAACCTTTCCTTTGAAAAGAAAATTATCCCCATTAATATCATATAGAAAATACTACATATTGCAAAACACATATTACTATTCATTGCTTTCCCACCATTCTTTCATTTTACTTCATTATTTTTTTATATACGTAACCTTTTTCTGAATTACTATTAACACTTTCCTCCAAGGTCCTATAATCCACCTTACCATTTTTAGTTAAAGGTAATTCCCTAACTAAAATATAATGTCTTGGTAAATGTGTTTCTATTAATTTAAGATTACATATGTTAATTATTTTTTCCAATATTTCTTCTTCAGATTTTTCTTGATTGTCTTTTAAAACAATGTTAGCAGCTGGGACGCTACCGCGATTATGTTCGTCATCAAAAGTAGCTACAACACAACAATTTTCTACCTCATCTATTCCATTGATTATTTCTTCTATTTCAAATGGTGATACATTAAAACCTTGATGTGTAATTATTAGTCTTTTGGTACGCCCTTCAATGTATACCACTCCATCTTCAGTGATATACCCTATGTCCCCACTATGTAACCAAACTTGCCCATCTTTGTGTTGTTTCAAAACCTTTTGAGTTTCATCATCTTTATTATAATATTCTTTCATAACCGTCGGTCCACAAAAACAAATCTCACCTTTTTGATTATAGGTTAATTCCTTTTCTGTTTCATTATCATAAATACATACACTCATTTTAGGCAATGGAATTCCAACACTTTTAGGAACATCACATTGAGGTACATTAGTGCATACTGCAGCGCTTGCCTCAGTCATACCATACCCTTCAAGCACTTTACTTTTGCATCCATGACGTGCCACTAATGCATTTACCTGTTGTTTTCTATCATTATTAAATTTATCACTACCACATCCCAATGTTTTTAAAAAAGCAAGTTTACTAGTTTGTCTATCATCTTTATTGAGTTTTTTATTGTGTAAAAAATTTTCCCAATCAGCCGGTCCAGCAATTCCATGTTCAGTTTTATATTTCATAATGTTTTCTGCAAATTTATCTGGTTGATAATCTGGCAACATAACAATATTTAATCCTGAAGCTAACGGTAAATTAGTTGCCATCACTAGATTGTAAGCTAAAAATGGTGGTACCTGATTGAGTATTTTTTCACCAGCTTTAAATCTAAAACCATTATAATTATATTGAATAACCATTGTATTAAAATTTTCATTAGTTAAAATAACACCTTTAGGCTTACCTGTGGTTCCACTGGTATGCAAAATGCATATCCCAGTATTTTCTTCAAAAGAATTCTTTACATTGCTTGGATTTTGTTTTCCCATTTCCTCAAATTCTTGCCATAATTGATAATTAGATTTCATTTTTGGTCTTTTTTTTCTTGTCTTTATTTTATATAATTGTTTAATTCCTAAAGGTAGTGAATCTGCGGGTGATGTTACTACTACTTTTTTCACATCTGTTTGATTAATTATATTAGTTAAATTATCTAAAAACAAATCAGTGGTAACTATAACATCGGCTTGTACTTCTTCTAAATAATATAAAAGTTCATCATTTTTTGCTCTTAAATCGACCATATTAGCAACTGCACCTAATTTATTAAGTGCATATATACAAATTGTATTTTCTGGAATATTTGGCATCATTAGTGTAACTATATCGCCTTTTTTTACGCCTACCTTAACAAAAGCACTAGCTACATCATCTATCCTTTGTATTAATTTCTTATATGAAATTTTTTTACCAAAATAGGTAATTGCCGTATAATCCATTCTGCTTTCATTAAATTTGCAAAGATTTTCATAAATTGTCCCAGTTGGTACTTCTATTTCTAATGCTTCCTTTGTATAGTATTTTTTCCATGGTTTATCAATAGAAGCAAAACCACTTAAATCTTTACTTTTTTTCTTGTCTAAAATAATTGATTGTGATAATACATTTTGAACGTTTTCTTCACTTATCACTAAAGTCTTCTCCATTTT
>CAZZCM010000107.1:0-2542 GCA_964652445.1 uncultured Muribaculaceae bacterium
CCTCCCAATTGTTTTTAATTACCCTTCTTATATTTTTTTATTTTTTTTTTTTTTTTTCCCCCCCCCCCCCCCTTAAAAGTCAAGTCATTTCGACATTTTTTTTAAAATTTTGTTTTTTTATTTTTAAAGTGTATTTTGGGGGAGGGGTGGTATGTGATACTATGTAAATTATAACTAGACTTTATTAGCAAATTATATTTAATTTGTGAAAGATTAATTTTTTATTAATACTTTTTGTGATAATTGATTACTTCTTTTTTTAATTTTATTATGGCATATATATTTATTATGGCTAAAAAAGCAACTAAAATATCTATCGTTTCCCAAATGGTGGTTGGGGAAATGATAGTCCCAAGAAGTACACTTAAAGGGGTTATTATTTTTAAAGGGGTAATGTTAATTTTTGTGGTTAAAAATTTTAAACTTGATTCACAATAATAATATCCGGTAAGAATTGTTGTAAATGAAAAAAGTAGGATACATATAACTAGTAATATGTTACCGAGATTTCCGAAATGATAGTTAAAAGCGTAACTTGTGAGTTCTATTCCGTTGAGGTTTTTAAGAGCTACATTTTGATAATCGAATATTAATATCATAAAGGCGGTGGCGGTACAAATAAGGATAGTTGTGATATATACCCCTAGTATTTGGATGTATCCACTTTGGGAACCGCTTGTACTATTTGAGGCACTGGCAGCTATTCCACCTAATCCTATTCCAGACTCGTTTGAGAATATTGCTCTTTGAACGCCTATTAATATTGTTGTTATAAATCCACTGAAGAAGGGTTTTATTTGAAAGGCATTTTTTATTATTTGTCCTATAATTAAAGGGAAATTGGTTATATGTGTAATTATTACAAAAAGAGCCATTAATATATATAATATGGTCATAAAGGGAATTAATTTATTGGTTACTTTAGAAATTTTATTAATTCCGCCTTTGATGATGATAAATGATATTATAGCTAAAATTATACCAATTATTAAATGGCTAGATGGGGTTATTATATCGATTGATTTAACAATTGTATTTGATTGAATTGGGATAAAACCGACTAAATAGGCAATAATTACTAAAATTGAATAGATTATGGCGAGATATTTTTTATTTAAACCTTTTTTTATATAATGCGATGGACCTCCGATATTGTTTTTGTTATCTTTATATTTTATGGATAATAAGGTTTCGGTGTAAGCAAGTGGTGCTGATATGATTGCAATTATCCACATCCAAAATATTGTTCCAGGTCCACCGATGTATATTGCAAGGGCAACTCCAGCAATACTACCGACACCAATTCTACCAGCTAAAGTTAAAAATAGGGTTTTTATTGGACTTAGTCCTTTTGTTTTGTTTTCTTTTAAGGCGGTTATTATTTTTTTTATTTTTAGTTGTGGAAAAGTTAGTTTTTTTGTGAAGTATAATCCGGAGAATATTATTAAAACGGTTACTATGGCCCAAAGGATTGATTTTATAATTTCTATCATATTAAATCACCAAAACATTTTATGCTTTGGTGATTTGGTTTATTTATATGTTTCCTTGGTGAAAATATATTTCCAAGGCTTCTTCTGTATAAGTTGGCTTGGATATATCAATATTTAATAATTTAGCAATATTGTGTAGCTATTAATAAATCATTGGTTGTCCCTGAATAAGAAAATAGGAAAACTTTACTTTGTTTTTATAAATTGTTGGCAATTTCTACAAATATCTCAATTGGAATGGCTTCGGCTCTGATTGATAAATCTAAATTATGTTTGTTTAGAATTTCTTCTATTTTTGATAAATCATACTCTTTTAGGTTGTTTTTTAGGGTTTTTCTTTTTTGTTTGAAACTATCCCTGATTAGTTTGAAAAATATGTCTTCGTTTTTTAGTTTTAATTGATTTTCTCTTTTTGTAAGTGATACAACAATACTGTCTACATTGGGTTTTGGTATAAAGACATTTCGACTTACATCTAATATTTTCTTTACTTCAAAGTAATAATTTAAGAAGATAGATAGTGAATTATATTCTTTTGTGTTTGGTTTGGCTTTAAATCTATCACCAACTTCTTTTTGAACCATTACGACTATTTTGTCAGTAGGTATTTTATCTTTGATTAGTTTTATAATAATTGGAGTTGTTATATAATATGGAAGATTTGCTACTACGTATAATTTTTTATATGTATATTTTTCTAGATCTTTTTTTATGTTTCTCTTTAGAAAATCATCAAATATTATTTGTGTATTGTGGTGAATGTTTTTTTCTAAAATTGGTTTTAATGTTTCATCTATTTCGTAGGCCAATACATTTTTAGCTTTTTGTCCTAACATGTTGGTTAGTGAACCAGCACCTGGGCCTATTTCGATAACTAGTGTATCTTTGTCTATTTCTGATTTTTCCACAATATTATTTATTATATTTTTATCTACAATAAAGTTTTGCCCAAATTTCTTTTTGAAGTTGAAATTGTTTTCTTGTAAACTTTGTTTCATTTTATTAGGTGAATATTCCATATTTTTTCTCCTTTGTTTAATTATAACATG
>CAZZCM010000108.1:0-2533 GCA_964652445.1 uncultured Muribaculaceae bacterium
AATGGAAATTATTTAAAAGATAATCAAAAAAATAGCAGTAGATGACGTATAATCGTTAAAAAAGATAGGTGATGTTAATGCCACATACATGGAATATAAAACAAATAAGAGAAAATAAAAGATATATTGAAAATAGATTAAGAAATTCAAATATTGAAGATAAAGAAAGAGAAAGACTTCGTTTAAGTTTAGTAACGAATGTAAGTTTGTTATGTATTAGTGATTCTCTTTTTCACACTAGGTTTGGATATGTCATTAATGGTTTATTGGCAAAAAAGTTTTCTTTATGTAAAGAACAAAAATATTCAAAAATTGAAAGTGATATATTTTTAAAATCTAATGATTATGTAGATGAAGAATATATAAAATTTCTGTTTCAAATTGCTCAAAATTTAAGCCAAAATTGTGATGATAATATAGATGAAGATTATGAGTTTTGTAAAGTAGATTTAAGTGAAGATGAAATGATTAAAATTTCTGAAAATTTTTATAAGGAATTTGGAGATGCGGAAATATATGAATACGCACAAAGAACATTAAAAGGAAGTGATAGCTTAAAGTTTCAAGATAAGGATATTACAGGTTATGATGAGTGTAAAGGGCTAAATCTCAATGATAGTATTTTTGGAAAAAGTTATTGCATTATATCAAATTCACATGATTTGTATACATTACAAGCTCTTAACCATGAGGTTATGCATGCAATAGATTTTTATGCTTGCGATAAATTACCAAGTGAAAATTATTATGGTTTTCACGAAATACCAACATATACTATTGATTATTTATTTATTGATTATTTGGAAGAATTAGGTTTTGATAAGGAGGAAACAGAAAAATTACGAAACAAAAAAATTTCCTATTTGCAAAGATTAGCTAAATTAACAATACTTAAAATTAAAAACGAAGTATTAAAAGAAAAGGGGCTTAATGCTATAAGGAAAATGACACCTAAAGATATAAAAGAAAGTGTTAGTTTTGAAACTATGAAACATTTATTAGAATTAGAATCAGGGATAATTTCTTATGGCTTGCAAAGCCAAGTGAAAAATAATCCTGGTGTTGGAATAAACAACTTAAAGCAAATAATGAAAAAACCCCTACCAAAAGATAAAAAACCAGACTTTTCTAATATAGGTTTAACTGATGATATGTTATTAGAATTCAGTAATCAAATAGGTAGTTATGTGACGCAAGTAAATTTAGAAAATGGAAAGAAGGTTAAATAAATGAAAAAAATAGAATTCGGATTTGCAAACGAGAAAAATCCAACTGGTTCATGGCAAGGTACAGGTATTAATGAAGGGCTAGCTGTAACAGAAGCAGAATATTATGGTGCTGTAAATTTTGATGGTAACTCATATATAGTAGCAAAAGTTACCGAAGATAAATATGGGCATTATCCTAATTTAGTAGGGAAATTTATTGTAAGACCAGCTGTTGCTGATATGTATAAAGATGGCTCTGGAATTATCTTTTTAGATCAAGAACAATCTTTAAGGGGACAACAACTAGAAAATTTTTTAAATAATGAGCAATTTAAAAGTAAAATTAATAATTCAGATGACATAGTAAAGTTTGTTAAAAATGGCATTTCTAAAAATGATGATGTTTTTGATGCTTGTACGATTTCTGATACATATGTAACAACTTCAATAAGACACGAAGAATTTCAAAAAAAGGAAGCAGATATTGCTATTAAAGAACAATTAAAACAGGATGAAAATTATTTATCACAACATTTCCCACAAGAAACTGTAAATGAAATGTTGGATAGAAGAAAAAAAGATTTGGAAGAAGTTGCGAGATTAGAAGAATTTTCAAGAAAACTTAAAGAACCTAGCGACAAACATTATGGTTATTTAAAAAAAGAACAAGTAGATGAAATTGTTAAAACTGGTAAAATGCCTGTTACATATGAGGCAAGAAAAAAGAAATTGCTGGATGCGATAGAGCAAGATAAAATAACTTGGGAAGATGAAGAGTATATCAGAGAAGATTTAATGGCAGATAATGATATTAGATTTGCTTTGGATCATCAATATAATAAGCAATCAGATAATAGTCTGGAAGAACAAACACCGAAACATACTGCTGCTGACCAAGCGAGATTAATGTTAAGCATTATTTCAAATAACGAATATTGGGATGCCAACGAAACGGACTTATCATCAAAAGAATTAGATGCAATTGAAAATTTACCAGATGATGTAGTATTAAGTATAATGCAGGCTGTGTCACTAGAAAAGTATAACGGATATAAGAGAGATTTTAATAGGGTAAATCAAAATGCAGCAATACCAACTAAAATTGACCATTTTAAAGATTTATCTGAATATATAGAAGGACAAAAAGCGGTTAAAGAAGCTAATGACGTATTAGATCGTTCAACAACGGAATATAAAACAGAGCAAGCTATAATATCTCGCGAAACAAAATCGGTAATTGGTGAAGCTGAACAATTATTATCTGAAAATAGTATACAACAAAAAGAACCCGAAATTAAATCACCAGCAAGTTTTTCCTCAGAAAC
>CAZZCM010000109.1:0-2475 GCA_964652445.1 uncultured Muribaculaceae bacterium
ATTTTTTGTGATTTTTTGCGAATTTTTTGGTTTTTTAACAGTATTTTTTTAGAAGTTTTTCTTTATTATATCATCTATAGGTTAGGTGATTTTTTGTTTGAAATATTATGTCTTTTAATATAGAAAGAAACTACTAGAATTTTAATCTAATAGTTTTATAATTTTTTAATCTACTTTTTTTAAATAATAGTTGTAAACATACCCTATTTGACCATCATATTCCACTTTAGACCAATCATTATTAGTTATGCCTAATCTTTTTAATTTTGTATTTGGGGCGAATGATTCGGTTAACATATTATCTAGTTCAAAAGTAGGTGCTTTCCTAAAGTTGGCAAATGTAGTGGTGGTTACGTAATCGTTTGTTTGAGTAATTTTGGTTTCTTTAATTATTTTTTCGTTTGGATCGTTAATGTCTACTATTCTTTTTATAAATTTGAAATTGGCGTAATTTAAATCGACGTTTCCTTTTATTCCATCTATTTTACCTTTACTGGTATATTGTATCATATCATAATTTAAATCTATGTTGTTATCATACTGGGCAAGCCATATTTTATAGTTTTCTTTTATTTTTTTACTCCATATATATTTCAATGGAAGATTACAACTGTAGATGCTGGGTGTATAGTTGTTGCTTTCTATATATTCAAGAAATGTTTCGGCATTTTTTGATAATTTGTTATTGGTGATTCCTGTTAATCTATTTTGATTAAAGTTTTCTAAATCAAATGCAACTGGATAACTGATATATTCTCTGTATGGATTAATTTTATTTACAACCCATTTGGCTTCTTCTTTGGCTTCTTTTTCGTTTTTGGCTGATGAGTAAAAATAAATACCTACTTGTATATCGTTGTTGATGGCGCCTTGGATGTTTTTTTCAAAGTAATCGTCTATATATATTTTGCCATCTTCATAACCTCTGAATCCGACTCTTATCATTGCAAATTCAACGCCACTTTGTTTAACTTTGGCCCAATCAATATTACCTTGGTGTTTTGATACATCTATACCAAATGTTTTTTCTTCTATGTAGTCATAGACTATTTCTTGATTTGGCTCTAATGTATACTTTGTTGTTTGTGTGGTTATAATTTCGGTATTTAATTTTTTTAAAACCGATATGCTTAAAATAAGTGTCATACACACTACAGAGATTATTATTAAACTTTTTTTTATTATTTTCCCCATCATACTAACACCTTCTATATTTACTATAAAAGGATTGCTTAAAAAAGACAATTAAAAAAATGGTTTTTTGCTTGATAAAAAGTCTAAAAGTGTCAAATATGTTTTTAAATGTGGTGATTAATGTATTTTCTATTATTTTTGTTTATTGCTTTTATTGTATAATCGTTTTTGCTTGTTTGTGACCGAAAAAAATGGTTTTTTATAGGTGGCGTTTTTATGTTTATTTAGTGTTTAAACCTTGATAATACCTAATTTATTGGTTATAATTAAGGTGGTGATAGAATGAAAATATGTGTATTAGGAGCGGGTGCTTATGGCTCAGCTTTATCAACAATTTTAAGTGAAAATGGAAATGAAGTTGTAATTTGGACTAGATTTGAAGAGGAGGCTAAAAAGATTAACTCTACTAGAATTTGTCCTAAACTTCCAAATATTATTTTGCCTAATGATATTATAATAACTGATAGTTTAGAAGAGGCGACTAGGGATGCGAGTTTTATTTTAATTGCTATCCCGACAGCTTTTGTTAGTGATACTTTGAAAATGGCTAAAGAATATATTAAGGATAAACCGATTGTTATTGCCTCTAAAGGTATTGAACAAGATAGCCAATTGTTTATGTCTGATGTGGTGGAGAAAATTTTAGATACTAATAATATTGCAGCTTTTTCTGGACCTTCTTTTGCGATTGATGTAGCTAATAAAGTTCCTGTGGGCCTTACTTTAGCTTGTCAACATAAAGAAACTACGGATATGGTTACTAAAGCTTTTGTTAATGACCATTTTAAATTACGTACTTGTAGTGATATTATTGGTACTGAAATATGCGGTGCAATTAAAAATGTTATTGCGATTGCGGCTGGTATTTTAGATGGTATGGGGATGCCTGAGAGTACTTCAGCGATGTTTATTACGGAATCAATTCACGATATTAAATCTTTAATTAAATGTTTAGGTGGCGATGGAAGTACTATTTTATCTTTTGCTGGGTTTGGGGATTTATTGTTAACAGCCACTAGTTCTAAAAGCCGTAATTATTCGTTTGGCCATTTAATTGGTAGTGGGGCAAATCAGAAAGAAATTGATGAATATATTGCCAATACTACTATTGAAGGATTGTATACTTTAAAATCTATTAGTCAATTAATTGCGGAACGTGGAATTGAAATGCCTATCATTAATTTAATTGATGGAATTATTTATGGTAAAAAGGAACCTGGGGATTTAATTAAGTTTTTAATTGAAAAAGCGTAAGAATTGCTCTTACGTTTTTAGTTTGTT
>CAZZCM010000110.1:0-2448 GCA_964652445.1 uncultured Muribaculaceae bacterium
GATGCTAGTGAACTTATGAATACTAATGAAAGTCCAATTCCAAGTAATTCTAAAATTACTTTTATATTTACTACGGCGTCTATTGAATCATAGGCTTCGACAACTGGTTTTCCTGTGCCTTTCATAAGGTCGCCTTGACCACCTTTCATATCTGGACCACCAAAGTTTTGTAGAGTTTCTTGTGTTTGTTCGTTACTACTATTGATTTCATTAGCAAGCAAGTAGTTACTAACTTCTTTGGAACTGGCAGCGCCGATTCCAGCTCCTATGATTAAGGCTACAAAGGATATTATCAATAATTCTGAAATAAATTGGGTAGTTAATTTTACTTTGCTGATACCAATTGTTCTTAGTACCCCAATTTCGTATTTTCTTTCTCGAATATTGATCATATTAATTACGAATAATACAATACCACCAATTATTAAGGTTATAATTAAGAATGTTGTTGCGAATGAATTAATGTTTTTAATGCTTGATACTCCGTTTGTGGCTTCTTCTTCATTGGTTTGTAAGATAAAATTTTCGTCCAAACCTTTTTCGTAAAATTCTGCTTGTAATTTATCTACATTATCGTAAGAGTCGATGATGAATGTTGGACTAACTGATGTATTAATATTTTCGTTGTCGTTGGCAATTTTTATGAGTGATGAGGCGTTGGTAACTATTGTATTGGCTGAATTGGAAAACATAGACATTTCTGTGGAATTTTCAGATTCATTTTCTTTGAAAATACCAATGATTTCAAATTCATAGACATTGCCATCTTCATCTTCTAATTTTATAGTATCATTTAGGCTTAACTTATTATATTCTGCTAATTCTTCATTTATAAATACATAATTACCATTAAAAGCAATATCCCAAGCGTCATCGGTAATTTCACTCATTGTATAGGTGCCATTTATAAATTCGCTCATGGAAGCAAGAGAATTATATCCTGTTACAGTAAAGTCGGTACTGGACTCGTTTGGTTTGTTGTCACCTCGGCCACCAAAATCTTGTTGATTGTTGTCTGTTTCTATTTCGGCTTTTGATATGTTATTGCCATTAAGTCCAATGCTGTATGTGTAATAATAATTTTCTATGTAATCGCTATCGGCAAATTTTTCTATATCACTGATAGTATAGCTTTCGATATTTTCAAACTTTTCTTTAGCGTTTTCTTTTGATTCTTCTTGTGATGAATCAAAGTCTTTCATCATATTTTCTCGGTTAAAACTGATGGTTACTTCTTTATCGTAAGCACTTTTGTAGGAATTGATTAAATCATTTGCTGTATTTTTTATTGCTAGTGTTATTGTTGATGCACAGGCAATGATTAGAATAATAATTCCAATTAAGATATTCCTTCCTTTATTTCTTTTGATTGAAATCCATGCGTTTTTTAATATAAACATTTTCTTTCCTCCTTGTTTCGATATCATTATATTTATGAAATGTTAAAGAAATATTAAAAACAGTTATAAAACTGTTTTTTTAATTTTATGATAAGGTTACCGATATTTGTTTTTCTTTATAAGAATGGCCACTTACGTAATTGATGGTTAATGTTACTTTATTGCCTTTCTTTTGTTCGGATAAAACATCTTGGATATCGCTTATATCTGTAACTTCATTTCCATTTATTTTAGTGATGATGTTGCCAATTTCTAAGTCGGATTTATCGGCTCCACTACCAGAGACAATTTTAGAAATATAAAATCCTGATGGCATATTATAATTATTGCTGTTTTGTTTAGAAATTATATAACCTTCGATACCTAGTGTTGGGGTACTATCTTCTTCTCCGTTAATAAGTGATGTAATTAAATTGCTAACATCGGAAATTGGTATGGCAAATCCCATGCCTTCGATACTAGCGGTTGTAGTACTTTCGCTTGATGAATATTTTGCTGAATTGATACCGACAACTTCTCCTTTACTATTAAGTAATGCACCACCACTATTTCCACCATTGATGGCAGCATCTATTTGTATCATTTTGTTTGTATAATTATCAAAGGATACTTCTCTATCTATGGCACTTACAACGCCTGTGGTAACTGATTGTCCGTATCCTAAGGCATTTCCAATGGCAATGATTCCATTTCCAACTTTTAGGCTTGTTGAATCTCCCATGGTGGCTATTTTAATGGCTTTTAAGGTTTCGCTATCTATATCACTTATAGCCACTGAAATAATTGCAATATCTTTTCGTTCGGATGTTCCAACTATTTTGGCATCGTAACTTTTTTCATTTATGAATTGTACGGATAATTCTGAAGCTCCTTCGACAACATGATTGTTTGTTAAAATCATAATGGCACTGTTGGTTTTCTTGACGATTATTCCTGAACCTGCACCTTCAGTATATTGCTCGTTTCCGTAGAAATTTGGACCAAACATTCCAGAAGAAATTAAGGTTTTACTTGTAATGGCAACAATGGATGGCATTACATTTTCAAC
>CAZZCM010000111.1:0-2273 GCA_964652445.1 uncultured Muribaculaceae bacterium
ATTTTTTTATAAATTTTTTCACTTTTTCCCTTACAAACACCCAAAACAAAACCAAAATATGATATCATTAAAAAGGTGATAATATGGAGCTAACAAATTTAAACAATAAACAAATAGAAGCTGTAAATATAACCGATGGTCCAGTTTTAATTCTAGCTGGAGCTGGAAGTGGAAAAACAAGAGTTTTAACAACCAAAGTGGCTTATTTAGTAAACGAAAAAGATATCAATCCCCACAATATATTGGCAATAACCTTTACCAATAAGGCCGCTAAAGAAATGAAACAGCGAGTTTTAAATATACTAGGACCCATCTCCTACAACATTCAAATATCAACCTTTCATTCATTAGGACTATTATTTTTAAAAGAAAACTATGAACAACTAGGTTATCAAAAACACTTCACCATATTAGATAGTGATGATGCCCTAACCATTATCAGAAAAATCCTAAAAGACATGAATTTAGATCCAAAAACCTATAATCCTAGAACCATAAAAAACAAAATCAGCAGTGCCAAAAACGAACTTTTAAATGCCGAAAGTTACAGTAGATTTGCCAATTCAGACTATGAAGAAATCATAACCGAAGTATTTAGAAGATATGAAAAGAAAATCAAAAAAAACAACTCTGTCGACTTCGATGATTTATTAATTTTACCAATCAAACTATTTAAAGAAAATCCAAAAATATTACAAAAATATCAAGAACGATTTAAATACATTTTAGTAGACGAGTATCAAGATACCAACGAAGCTCAATATATTTTAATCAAAATGCTTTCTGCTAAATATAAAAACATTTGCGTCGTTGGTGATATCGACCAATCAATATACGGTTTTAGAGGCGCTAATTACCGCAACATCCTAAATTTCGAAAAAGATTATCCAAATGCGACAGTCATATTATTAGAAGAAAACTATAGATCCACCAGCAATATATTAAATGTTGCCAATAGTATTATTCAAAACAATAAAAAAAGAAAAGAAAAAGTCCTTTGGACCCACAACGAAGCAGGCTCAAAAATCCACTACCACCGTGCTTACGACGAACAAGACGAAGCCCATTACGTAATGGATAAAATCAAAAGATTAATAAATAGTGGAGAAAAACCAGAAAGCATAGCTGTCCTTTATCGAACAAATGCTCAATCGCGAAACATAGAAGAAGCTTTACTTAGAGAAAATATTCCCTATAAAGTAGTTGGCAGTTTCTATTTCTATAATAGAAAAGAAATCAAAGATTTAATAAGCTACTTAAAATTAATATATAACCAAGATGATGATATTAGTTTAATGCGAGTAATCAACGTTCCAAAAAGACAAATCGGACCAAAGACCATCGAAAATTTAGCCATCAAAGCAGCAAGCAAAGGAACATCACTTTATAAAGCAATAGATAGTGGCAAAGAATTAGAATTCAAAAAAATAATCGAAAAAATAAAAAAACAAAGCGAAGATATTTCTATAACCGATTTAGTCGATTTAATCCTAAACGAAACAGGAATCAAAAAAGAACTAGAAAACGAAAAAACATTAGAAGCCGAGGTTAGATTAGAAAACTTAGAAGAATTCAAATCAATAACCAAAAACTTCGAAGAAAATAACGGAATAATTTCCTTAGATGAATTTTTAATGGAAATAAGCTTGGTATCCGATATAGAAGAACACAAAAACAATAAAGATGTCGTTACTTTAATGACCATTCATTCAGCCAAAGGATTAGAATTCGATCACGTCTTTATAATTGGTTTAGAAGAAAACCTTTTCCCCCATAATAATTGTATGGATTCATCCGATGATATCGAAGAAGAACGAAGACTTTGTTATGTCGCCGTAACTAGAGCCAAAAAAACATTAACCCTATTAAATGCCAAAAGACGAATGCTTTATGGTATTATGCAAACAAACCCGCCAAGTAGATTCATCGAAGAAATAGATAAGCAATATTTAGACACCGATGTTCCAACCGAAAAACCAAAATTCGTCAAAGAAAACATGATTGACGAAAACGCCACCTATAATGTTGGCGATAAAATTATTCATGATACATACGGCGAAGGTATAATCGTTGGTATTGGAAATATCTTAACAGTTGCATTTTCCCAAAAATATGGTATCATTAAAATAATGAAAGGTCATAAAAGTATAAGAAAGGTGGGATAATATGATCTTAGGAATAATCGATAAATTAAACGAGTGGGTAGAACCATTTAAAGCATGGGTAGATGCCAATCATAGTAACCCAATTATGTGGTTAGCGTTTTTCCTAAT
>CAZZCM010000112.1:0-2206 GCA_964652445.1 uncultured Muribaculaceae bacterium
TCTTTGATAATTGTATCAAAACAAAAGAAAGAAATTAATCTTTCTTACATTTTATAACAACATATCTATTAGGAGTAACGCCTTCACTCTCAGAATATAATCCATCAAATTTACTAACTACATTATGAACAATGCGTCTTTCATAAGAATTCATAGGATCTAATTTTACCTCTACCCCACTTTTCAAAACATCTTTACAAATTTTCTTAATCTCAAAAGATAAACGCTTTTCCTTACGAGCTTTATAATTAGAAATATCCAAATTAACCCTAAAATCAAAATTTCCATATTTTTTAAGGCTTTGACGTAAAACAGTTTGAATGCTATTTAAAGTCTTACCATCTTTTCCAATCAAATATGCACTATCATCAGCTACAACTATTACCGAAAAACCATATTCATTGTTAGTTACTTCAATATTAAATTTAGTACCCATTTTTGAAGCTAAATTATTTAAAAAATCTTTAATATACTCTTTAACTGCATATTTTGTCGTTACAACAGCTGTATATTTCTTACCTTTAAATAAACCACCTTCAGTTTCTTCAAAATAATAATATACCTCATCTGTTCGAACATTTAATTGTTCAAGACATTTTTCTAAAGCCTCCTCTTTATTCTTTGATTCGTTTCTTACCATCTCTAGCATCTTTGTGCCTCCTTATTATTAAACTTTGAATAATAGTGAACAAGCTTCCAGTTATCCAATAAATAATGATACTTGTAGACATTGTAAATGATACAAAAGTAATAAATACCATCATTATATTCATCATTAACTTCATTTGTTTTTCTTGATCTGGATTAGCAGAATTCATACCAGAATTCATCTTAAATGAGAAGAAAGTAGCAAATCCAACCGCAATAGGAAGCAAAATATAAATCCAATCACCATTTCCAAATGAATCCATTAAATGACTAAATGAAAAACTAGTTCCGAATAAAGCACTGAATGGACTTGTTCCTAAATTAAATACTAAGAAATTACCTTCAAATACCGCTGGAATTCTATATAAGCTTTCCAAGAAAGCAAAGAATAACGGCATTTGAATAAAAGCAAATAAACATCCCGACATCGGATTAATATTATATTTTTTATAAATACTCATCATCTCTTGAGCTTTCATCATTTGATCTTGTTGAGATTGGCGATTACGATATTTATTTTCCAATTTCTGCAAATCCTTACTCGCAAGCTTCATTCCTTCAGACTGCATTGCCGATTTCTTACTAATTGGGAAAATAATCAAACGAATTAATATAGTTACTAAAATAATAGCTAAACCATAATTTTTAACAATCAAACCTAATTGAATAATAAGCCAACTTAACGGTTTAATAAATACAGTACTCCAAATTCCTTCATATCCCCCAGAAGCAGGTGTAAATTTCGGGCAAGTTGGTAACTTAGAAATATCTAAATCATGTTTTTCATAAGTTTTTATAACATCCTTATTTTCAGGTTGACATAAAATATTAGAGGCCAAATTCTGGCCATTTGTTGGCTCCTTAACATTCCTACCATTATCATCTTTTAAATATTGAGTACATCCTGTCAGTGATAAAGTCATCATCAGCAGAATCACAACTAAAATCTTTTTATTACGCATGTCATTTCTCCTTTGTTATCTTAATTAAATCTAAAGCCTTAAATAAATTTTCTTCCATTTCACTAAAACTTCGATTTAAAATCCCCTTGCCTACTATTATAATACAATTAAAGTTATTTTGATAGACCTTTTTATCAATAATATATTTTAATCTTCTTTTATACTTATTCCTCGTAACCGCATTACCTATTTTCTTACCAACCGAAAAACCAAATTTATAAGGTCCACTAGTCCCCTTTTCAACATAAATAATATAGTCTTTATATTTAAAAGCTTTATTATTTTTAATAATACGATTAAAATCTTCATTTTTCTTTAAAATATTAATTTTCTTCATAAAAAATATCATTCCCTTCATTTCTTTCAAGACATACATAGCCATGAAAACTTGAATTTAATTTTATTTTTCATATTAACACCTATAATATTTAAAAACCACTGTATAAGCAGTGGATATTAACGAGCTAAAACTTTGCGGCCCTTTTTTCTTCTTCTTTTAATAATATTAGTTTGCATTCTTGCAAAAAAACCCATTTTCTTACTTCTTCTTCTATTATTAGGTTGAAAAGTTCTTTTTGACATATTTTCTACTCCTT
>CAZZCM010000113.1:0-2194 GCA_964652445.1 uncultured Muribaculaceae bacterium
CTTAAGTAATATTTTACAATATAGAAGAATAAAATTAACTGTTAACTAAAAAAGGTTGACAGTTACTTTTTTTTATGATAGACTTATAAACGAATGGAGGGATATTATGGCAGTTAAGTTAAGACTTTTAAGAATGGGAGCAAAAAAGAAACCATTTTATCGTGTTGTAGCCGCAGATGCCAGAACAAAAAGAGATGGTAAATACATCGAATTAGTTGGAACTTACAATCCAGTTGCTGAACCAGCGGAAATAAAAATCAATGAAGAAATTGCTCTTAAATGGTTATCATTAGGAGCTAAACCAACCGATACTGTAAAAAGTTTATTTAACAAAGTAGGAATTAATGAAAAATTCCATTATGCAAAAAGTAGTAAAAAAACAACTGAAAAGAAAGCTACACCTAAAAAAGCTACTGTTAAGAAAACAGAAACCAAGAAACCTACAAAGAAAACCGTAAAAGAAAGCAAATAATTATGTTAGTAGAATTAACAGAATATTTAGTTAAAAGCGTTGTTAAAAATCCAGATATGGTATCAGTAAAACAATTAGGTGATGACGAAGAAATCATTACAATTCAAGTGTTGGTTGAAGATGAAGACATGAAAAGAGTTATTGGAAAAGGCGGAATGATTGTCAATTCCATCAGAACCATTGTTCAAGCCAGTAGCTATAAAAATAATTTACCAAAAGTAAAAATTGATATTGACTCTTTCTAAGGAGTCTTTTTCTTTACTAAAACAAAACTTTATGTTATATTTATAATAGTGGAGGGGAATGATAATGAAGAAAAATGCATTTACACTAATAGAACTACTAGCTGTTATTTTTATTTTAGGTATAATAGCCGTTATAATTATACCAACATTTACAGCCACTTTAAATAGAACCAGAGAGAGATTAAATGATAATCAAAAGAAACAAATAATAAATGCTGCTAGAAATTGGGGGATGGAAAACCTTACTATAAACGAAAATGCCCAAGACGTTAAATACGTTACCATTGAAACATTACAGAATAGTGGTTTTTTAGAAGCAAAAGAAATAACAGACTTAATCGAAAGAAAGACCTTAACAACCGATACAGTAATATGTATTAGATATAAAAACAAACAATACGAATATACCTTTGAAGGTGATAAAACGTCAAGTGGGGAGGTATGCCAGAAATGAGAAAAAATGCATTTACTTTAGTAGAACTTTTAGTGGTTATTGTTTTATTAGGTATAATAGCTGTTATTGCCTTTCCAATTGTCCAAGAATCCATCACAGAATCAAAAGAATCCCTTAACGAGTCACAATTAGAAATAATTACTAGTGCTGCCAAAAATTGGACATTAACAAATAACGGTGTTCTTCCAATGAGCGAAAGCGAAGGTTCTTATAACTTACCATTATCAAAACTTTCAGAAGATGGTTATATCGATAGTGATGAGTTAATTGACCCTAGGGATAATAAGCCAATATGTGGCTACATTCAAATAACTTATAATGATTCAAAAAACCAATATAATTATAAATTTGTTAAAGAAACTTGCTAAAATATATAGTATTTGACCTTAATGCCTTATTTTACGAACGCAAAATACAAAAAAACTAAAAAAATTAGACAAAATACTTGTCAAAATTCATAAAATAAGGTATACTTAAAAAGTCAAATATTTATGGGCCTGTAGCTCAGTTGGTTAGAGCACACGCTTGATAAGCGTGGGGTCGTAGGTTCAAGTCCTACCAGGCCCACCATTTTATTTGGTCCGTTGGTGAAGCGGTTTAACACACATGCCTTTCACGCATGCACTCACGGGTTCAAATCCCGTACGGACTACCAAAAATTGTTAGTAAATATTTTATATACATTGAAGTGGAGAAGTAGTAAAAGATACTCATTAATAGAAAGCCAGAACGATGGAAGCTGGTAATAAGCCTTTTATGAATAACACCATCGAGTAGTTTATCCGAAAAATAACAGTAGGGTAAACCGGCTGTAATCCGTTACCAAATTATACGTTTCATAAATTAAAGAAACTATAAAGTGATCACAATTAGTGATAAATAAGGTGGTACCGCGAATTACAGCTATTCGTCCTTACATTAGGGATGTTTAGCTGCTTTTTTAAACAAAATGCCTAATTAGCTCAGTTGGTAGAGCACTCGGCTGTTAACCGATAGGTCGTAGGTTCGAGTCCTACATTAGGC
>CAZZCM010000114.1:0-2173 GCA_964652445.1 uncultured Muribaculaceae bacterium
AAAATTGCTATAATAAAATAGGGTGAAAACAATGATAGAACAAAGAATAGACGAACTAATAAAACTAATAGACAAAGCCAATTATGAATACTATGCTTTAGATAAACCATCAATAACCGACCAAGAATATGATCGATACATGCAAGAATTAACCGACCTAGAAGAAAAACATCCAGAATTAAAAAGAAATGATTCCCCAACTCAAAGAGTTGGTAGTGAAGTAATTTCCGAATTCAAAAAAGTTATTCATGAGATACCAATGTTATCACTAGGGAACGTCTTTAACGAAGACGAAATAATGGCCTTTGATGAACGTATAAAAAAAACCATACCAAATCCAAAATACATAGCCGAATTAAAAATCGATGGACTTTCAGTTTCACTTTTATATAAAAAAGGCAAACTAGTAAGAGCCGCCACTAGAGGTGATGGTGTTACCGGTGAAGATATTACCCATAACGCTAGAACAATTAAAAGTATACCTTTAACCATAAATCAACCAATTGATATTGAAGTCCGCGGTGAAATATACATGAGTAAAGCCTCATTTCAAAAACTAAACGAAAACGGTGAAAACTTTGCTAACCCAAGAAATGCTGCTGCTGGAAGCGTTAGACAATTAGATTCAAAAGTAGCAGCCACCAGAAATTTAGATTGCTTTATCTACCACTTACCAGACCCCGAAGACTACAATATTTACACCCATGAAGACGCCTTAAAATTTATGAAAGAACTAGGATTTATTACCAATCCAAATAATAAAAAAATCAATGGAATTAAAGAATTACTTAGCTATATTGATTATTGGACCGAAAACAGACCATCACTTCCATATGAAATCGACGGAATTGTTATCAAAGTAAACAACATAGAAGATCAAAAAAGATTAGGCTTTACAGCCAGAAGTCCAAAATGGGCCACCGCCTATAAATTCCCAGCCGAAGAAGTACTTACAAAAGTCACCAATATAATCTTTACCGTTGGTAGAACCGGACAAGTAACCCCAAGTGCCGACCTAGAACCAGTTAGAGTTATGGGTTCAGTTATTTCCAGAGCCACATTACATAACGAAGACTACGTAAAAACAAAAGATATCAGAGTTGGAGACACCGTATCAATAAAAAAAGCAGGAGATGTTATTCCCGAAGTAGTAAAAGTAATAAAAGAAAGAAGAACAGGCCATGAAGCACCATTTGAAATGACAAAAAAATGCCCAATGTGCCATGAACCACTTACCAGAAAAGAAGAAGAATCCGCCTATTACTGCACCAATATACATTGTCCCGCCAAAAAAATCGAAAAACTAATCCATTACACCAGTAGACATGCCATGAATATTGAAGGCTTCGGCGATAGAATCATCGAAGATTTCTATAACCTAGGTTACTTAAAAGACTATGACGATTTTTATAAGCTAAGTATCCATAAAGAAGATTTAATGAGATTAGAAGGCTTTGGCTCAAAAAGCATAAATAATTTATTAGAGCAAATCGAAAACAGTAAAAAAAATTCACTAGAAAGATTACTATTTGGTATTTCCATTAGACATGTCGGTGAAAAAACAGCAAATATTTTAGCCAAAAACTTTAAAAATATAACCAGTCTTATGAATGCCTCATTTGAAGATATCAGCGATATAAAAGATATTGGACCAATTATCGCCAAAAGTGTCACCGAATACTTTAACGATAAACACAATCAAGAATTAATTCAAAAATTAAAAGAACATAAAGTCAACATGACATACCTTAAACAAACCAGTATAAATCAAACCGATTTTACCGATAAAACCTTTGTATTAACAGGAGCCTTAGAAAGATTTACAAGAGATGAAGCCAAAGAAAAAATCGAATTATTAGGTGGAATAACAACTGGAAGCGTCAGCAAAAAAACCGACATCGTAATCGTCGGAAAAGAAGCCGGATCGAAAATGAAAAAGGCCCAAGATTTAGGAATCACCATTTGGGATGAGGACACCTTTATAAATGTTTTATCAAAATATTAAACCAGTATGTAAACCACCGAAAAAATAACCTTTATTTTTATAAATAATTTTGTTATAATATCTATTAGAATAAGGAGGAACAAAAAAATGAACGAAGAAAAAAATAATTTAGAAAATAATAACGCCCCTGAAAATTTAGACTATAGTTTTGATTTTTCAAATCAAGTA
>CAZZCM010000115.1:0-2069 GCA_964652445.1 uncultured Muribaculaceae bacterium
AAACAGGAGTAGAGGTTTTAAAACTATTAAAAAAACAATGTGATGCTAATAATGGCGAAAATACAGTTGTAATTGTTACCCATAACGCTTTAATTGCGCAAATAGCTGATAGAGTAATAAAGCTTAAAAATGGTAAAGTAGAAGCTAATATAAAAAACAAAAAACCGGCATCTATTGATGAGGTAGTGTGGTAATATGCTAAAGAAAAAATTATTCAGAGATATATGGAAAAATAAATCACAATTTTTTACTATTTTTGCTATGGTGTTAATTGGAGTTATGGTTTATGTGGGAATTGAAGCATATACTGCTGGAATGAAAAATGCATCTGACACATTTTATCGAGATTACAATTTACAAGATTTAAATGTAATTGGTACAAACGGGTATACTAAAGAAGATTTAGAAGAAATAAAAAATATAGAACATGTTAAAGATGTAGAAAGGTTACTAAGTGTCAATGCTACTGATAATACAGGCGATAAAACTTATTTTTTAAATTTTATTGAAAGTAATAATATTGATAAATTTTATATTGTTCAAGGCCAAGAGTTCGATGTTAATACTAAGGGTGCTTGGTTAGATGAATTTTACGCTAAAGAAAATAATTTGAGTGTTGGAGATACTATTAAAATTAAGTATGGTACCATCACCTTAGAAGAAGAAATAGTTGCTTTAATAAATGTACCAGATCATTTATATGATTTAAAAGATGCTTCATCATTAATGCCTAATAGAAAAGAATCTGGTTTTGTTTATTTATCAATTAATGAACTTCCTCAAAGTTATATTAAAAATCAAATGATAAGTTCTTTATCACAAAAACAAGGAACTAATATAACAAATGAAATGTTTAATGAAATAATGCCTGAATTTGATTATAAAGATTATGCGTTTTATTATTTAATGATTGATGTCGATAGTAAAGCAAATGTAGATAAAGTAAAGTCATTGATAGAAGAGAAAAATGATAATACGATTGCTATAACAAAAATAGAAGATACAACATCATACACAATGTATGAAGGAGAAATGAATGAAGGGCAGGCGTTTGTTGGTATATTTTCGGGACTATTTTTAGGAATTGCCTTACTTTCGGTAATTACTACGATGACTAGAGTCATCAAAAAAGAAAAAATCCAAATTGGTACTTTGAAAGCATTAGGATTTTCTAATTTTAAAGTTATATGTCATTATATTGGTTATGGTTTTTGGGTATCACTAATTGGAGCGATTGCTGGAATAGTAGCTGGTAGATATTTTATAGGGAATGTATTTATGTCAATGGAAATGCAATATTTTGAATTACCTAATAATGGAGCAGTAATAGTGTCATCTAGTTATGTGGTTGCAGCTTTAGTAGTTTTAGGTATATCATTTGTAACATATTTAACTTGCCGAAAAGAATTAATTAAAAAGCCAGCTGATGCTTTACGTACAGAACTTCCAAATGTCAAAAGTAGGAGCTTAAATATAACTACTAAAGGAATATTTAAAAGATTAAATTTTACATCTATTTGGAATTTAAGAGATATATTTAGGAATAAATTTAGAACGATTACTGCTATAATTGGAGTAAGTGGATGTTCCTTATTAATTGTTTGTGCTTTAGGAATGCTTAATTCGATGAATCATTTTGTTGATTTACAATTTAATGAATTATATAATTTTAAATATAAATTAACTTTAAATAATGATTTATCTAATGATGAATTAAATAAGCTATTAATAAAATATGGTAATAATTCTAGTCAAACTTTAGGCATAGAATATATTCTTGAAAATGATGTAAGAGAATCTAATACTATATTTGTAACGGACGCTAATGATTTGGTAAGATTTTTAGATGATGATGAAAATTATACTTCAATTAATTCAAGTGATGGAGTGTATGTAACATATAAATTAGCCGAAAATAATAATTATAAAATTGGTGATACAATCAAATGGCATATATATGGTGAAAAAGAATATTATGAGTCTAAAATTGTTGGATTTAATAAAGACCCTCAAAATCAAAATATTACGATGACAAAGGAATACTTAGAAAGCTTAGGAATTAAATATAA
>CAZZCM010000116.1:0-2066 GCA_964652445.1 uncultured Muribaculaceae bacterium
TATGCCATAAGGAATGAAGTTAATATAAAAAAGGGAGATTATATAGAAAAAGAAGCAATTTATACCTTTTTAGGAATTGATAAGAAAGGTTTTCGACAGTTTTTGAACATTTATCCAGATAGACCTAATAATAATCGTTATTGGCTAGATTATTTTGAAAGTTTAAAATCAAGAGGTGTTAAAAATATTTTATTTCTATCAGTAGATGATAATAAAAATTTAAAAAGGACTGCTAAAATTGCATTTCCTGATATTACATTTGTTGATTCCATAACAGATATTATCCCTAAATTTTATAAATATACTCCAGAAAGAGATTATAAAAAGCTTGCTAGTAAATTACATACTTTATATGTTCAACCTACTTTAAATGACTTTAAAAAACAATTTGATTTATTTAAACAAAATTACAATAATGTTATTCATCAAAAATTAATTGAAAAATATTTAAATAATCTTGAAACTATATACAAATATAGTGTCAACATTAGAATTATGTTGTTTAAATATTCAGCTAATATGGTTTTATATGATAAAATTAGATTATCATTTAATCATAATAAAAGTTATATTAATGACATTAGTGAAATTTATGAAAAATTAGGTAATGTGGAAGATTATTTTGGCTTTACTTCATTTAAGAAACGAGAATGGACATTAATGCTTAATGATTTAATGCAGATATATAGTAGAATAGATTTTATTTAAGAGGTGGTTGTAATGGAAGAAAAAACAATTAAAGATTTAGTAGTTGATGAAGCTATAAAACAATTTAAAGATGGTAAAATAAAAAGTGGCTTGGATGTAGAAAATTTTCTTGATGGGTTAGTACAACCAATATTACAAAAGATGCTTGAAGTTGAACTTGAGGGACATTTAAATTATAGTAAATATGAACATAAAGAGGATAAAACTAATGCTAGAAATGGTTATTGTAAAAGCAAAAAAGTGGAAACAAAATATGGTCAAATTACTTTAAAAACACCAAGAGATAGAAATGGTTCATTTTCTCCAATTATTGTAGAAAAAGGTCAAACAAAATTAACAGGATTTGAAGATAAATGTATTACTTTATATGCCAAAGGAGTTAGTTTAAGGGACATAGAAGAAATATTAACTAATTTTTATGGAGTAAAAATCAATAAAGACACTATTTCTAAAATGATAAATACTATTAACGAAGAAGTAGAGACCTGGAAAAGTAGACCATTACAACCATTTTATACGTTTGCTTATGCCGATTGTTTATATGTATCAATCAAGGATGATATTATAACCGAAAAAAAGGCTATATATGTAATAGTTGGTGTTGATGCCAATGGCTACAAAGACATATTAGGTTTATGGATTGATAAGACTGAATCAGCTTCATTTTGGACAGGCGTTTTCGATGATTTAAAATCTAGAGGTGTTGAAGATATATTATATATGTCTAGTGATGGCTTAGCCGGATTCAAAGGATCATTAGAAATTGCCTTTCCAAAGACACAAGCTCAAAGATGTGTAGTTCATTTATGTAGGAATCTGCATAAATTAAGTCCTAAAAAAGAATCTAAAAATATGCAGAAAGATTTTAAAGAAATATATACTAGTGATAGTTTGGAAGAAGCTCAATTGGCGTTGGAAAACTTTAAAAATAAATGGGAAAAATATCCAAAAGTTGTAAACAAAGTTGAGGAGTTTATGCCATTAATAGAGCCCTTATTTGAACTTCCAAGAGAAATAAGAAAAGTTATATATACATCAAATGCGGTAGAATCAGTCAATTCAGCTTTAAGAAAAGTGACTAACGGAAAAGGTTCATTTCCAAGTGAAGAAGCTGTATTTAAAGTGTTATATTTAAGAGTAAAAGACTTAAAGAAAAAATGGAATAAACCAATTAAGAATTGGAAAGTGATTCAACAACAATTAATAGAAATATTTGGAGAAAGATATTTAAAATATATTAAAATGTAGGAAAAATATATGAATAAAGAAGAAATTGAATAAAAATCAATTGATGATGAAAAAATAGAAGATATTTTGTAAAATATCTCCTAAAATGTGTTCTTTGACAATTTAGTTAT
>CAZZCM010000117.1:0-2050 GCA_964652445.1 uncultured Muribaculaceae bacterium
ATACCATAGTTTCACTAATATATCATTAGTTTTGGCATAATAAAAATACTTTCGTTAAAAAGTATCTTAGTGTAATTAGGTCCTATAATAAATTACTTTGGATATTAGTGGAAGTGTTTTGTTTTCAGCACTTACAAAGTTAAATGCTAGTAGGAGTACTGCGAAGACTAAAAAAACGCCAATCTTATAGCTTTTCATAAAATCACCTATGTAAGTATATGTTTTTTCTTAGATTGTTATTATTTTGTTTTTATATATTAGCTATAGGAATTGCGTATACACTTTTTTTTGCAATGGTTTCTTTATATTCATCAATGTTATGAATAGATTTAACGTCTTTTTAATTATACAGTCAAGCTTTTCTCCATTATATGATTTAAAGTTTATGATATTGTTTGAGAAAAAGTATTGTTTTGTTTCGGCATAAGCTTTCTGGACTAATTTAAGAAATAAAATATTATTCTACAGCCTGAATAAATATATTACTTCTATTGGGTGTTAATCCTGTTGTATCTTCTATTCTTATATAGACTGTATCATTTATTGTTTTATATGTTACATCTTTGCGGTAACTTTCATCCGTGCGATAAGCACTTGGGGGATATTTAACAGTGATATTGGGGTTATCTTTAATAGTTATATCTGTTCCAATATATGTGTAATATATTTCTTCTATTTCTGAAACTGGAATATAAAAAGTGTTCGGAAAATCGGTGTTTTGTAAAACATCAGTTAATTCAAATGCACCATAAAAGGGAGTAGGATCAGCATAAATTAGAGTTTCATTATTGTATAAGAATAAATAGAAAGAATCCACTTCGGTTGTGTTTAATTCATTATTTACAATATACATATTAGTTCGGTTAGGGGTATATCCAGTAGTATCAGTTATAGCGATAAAAGTTTCGCCATCTATTTTAACATAGGTTACTTCTTTTCGGTTATTAAGTGGATCTGTCGCACTTGCGGAGTCCATAATGGTATGGTCGGGTTCATCCCCATCAATTATAATATCAACTCCCATATATTCTTTATAAATTGATTTTACTGTATCTAGAGATATATAAAATAAAGTATCATCATTAATGTCTTGACGAACGTTTTCTAAAACAAATGCACCCCAAAATGGACTATCTTCATATTCAATTTGTGTGGCATTATCGAATAAAAATAAGTAAAATTCATCAACCGCTATAGTTTGGTTTTTTACATCATCTCCATCAATAAAATCAAAATTAAGGTATGAATTTAAAACATTACTATTAATACTATCAATGTCTCCATATTTAAAAGTGATGTAAAAAGTTAAGGAAGATTTGCTTTTTAATAAATCATTTATTTCTAATCCTGTTAGTTCAAAAACAATATCAGTATTATCATAAAAATCATTACTATACATAACTTCACTAAAGTAATAGTCATAATCAGAATTATTATAAACTGTTATTTGATAAGTGATACTTGAGGTGGTATCACTTTCTGATAAATAAACAGTAGTATTTAAAGTTGAACCAAAATAATTATTGATGCTAGATTCATCTATTAAAGCATTATTATTACTATAATATAGGGCATCACTTATAAATACGCCATCTTGAACTTTTGCTTGGGCTGAACCATTAATTCCTAAATCGACACCGGATATATTAGCATAACCAATTCCTAAAAATAAGGTAGCAAAAATAAGTAATGATAAGCAAATTCTTTGAAAGAAAAATGGGCGATCTCTTAATTTTTTGTTGGTGGTTTTACGATAAATACCTAAAGAATATTTACTCATATTTATCACTCACTTTTTCATTTTATTTTCTATATCTCGAACTCTTAAACCATATACATAAATAATTTTATTATTAGTAAGGATGCAAAAATATACACTATTTTTATCTTTATTTTCAACCATTAAAATAGGTGATGATATTGTATCTCTTATTTCTAGCATATCGGTAAATGTATTAACTTTTAAAATTTGATATTTTCCCATAGGGATATCGTTGTTAATTTTTTGAATATATGATTTATAATTATTTAAAATTTTCTTTAATTCTTT
>CAZZCM010000118.1:0-2050 GCA_964652445.1 uncultured Muribaculaceae bacterium
GTACAATTGCTGTAATCAATATTAAAGGGGCTATCTCAAACAATAATTGTGAAGGTAAAAGCACTCAAAGTGGTCGAATTAAAATGTGGCCACTTGGATTATCTACAATTACTGGATATGCAATGTTATTAAATCCCTCTACTATCTTGTCGGTAATAACTTATTTAGGTCTAACGGCTACTACAGCGTTAGAAATAGTAAATATTAAAGAATATCATGAGTTAGTAAAGCCAGATCACGAAACTAAAAACAAACAGGACAATATCATCGAACCATTCACACAAAATCAAAGCACCAATACCAAATCAGACAGCAAAACCAAAACATATACCGAAGAGGAAATACAATCTTACATAGATAAATGTGAAAACATAGACAGTTTAGTCGCAATAAGAGAAGCCCTCGAACCTACAACCGAAATATCAGCATCAAAAAAACCAATCCAAAAAAAGCGATAAATACATCGCTTTTTAATATACAAGCATTTTAAATTTATTTTATTATAGAATTAAAGGTTTGATATTCTTTACTTTGATATTTTAAAATTCCGTCTTTAGCCAATCTATAAACCACAAATGACTTTGGATATTTTTCTTCTAAATTAATATCATAATTAGATTGAAGACACATTTGCTGATAATAACAGTCTGGTACCATCCAATCATACGCTTGATTATCGGCTTTTTCCTCGGCATCTAAAGTATCATCATCAAACAAAATCAGATTACTTGCTTTAGCTTTATTAAAATCAGATTTGCAATGGGCAAGTTCATGTAATAACGAGAAATAAATATCAGCAATTCTATGATGTTTATAAGTTAAATATATTGAAGGTATATCACGATGAACCTTAAATGCTCCGCGAATTTTCGAACCAGGAATATCTTCACGAATAACCAAATAAATACCACATTCGTTAAACTTCTTAATTAATTCAGTCTCATTAAAAATATTCTTTTTAGCGCAATCCAATATGTATTTAACCAACACTTCGATATTTTGCTTGTTATAAATACCAACATTCTGATTCAATGATTCACGATAACACTTTTCCAGCCATAAAAGTAACAACTCAGGCTTATCATTTTTACTTTTGTAAAAAATAGTTTTATCAATTTCATATACTTTGTCAGGCGTTGAAACGCGTAAAAATTTTAAGATATCTTTAATCACCTCAAGTTTATCATTGACATCTACAAAATCTATAAATTTTTTTTGTATTAAATATCTATAATTAAACTTTTGCAAATATTGTGTTTGTGTTAATTTGTTTTTTTCAAGATAATTTTCAACAACAGTTTCAAGCTTATAATTAGCTTCAATTCGATATATATAATCAGCAGGAATGCCAGTAACAAGAGAAATATTTTCAATTACTTTTGACGACATATCAGAATTTCCAGATAAAATATCAATAAGATGCTTAGGACTTATACCAATTCTATTGGCAAAATCCTTATTAGTTATATGATTAAATTCTAAATATTCATCAAGATAATCTTTAAACCTTATTTTTTCCATATTTATCACTTCCCCTATTTAAAATTTGATTACTAATAATTATTTCAATACAACCTTTTTAAAATCATCATAATGTCTCATACTTATAAATTCTATTTTTATAGTTTGACTACTTCTATCAAATACACAAATAAGTCTAATAACACCGCCCCTACCTTTACACAAATTAAAACTACAATATCCATTCATTCCATGTTTCAGTTCCTCAAAATGAAACATTTTTGATACAGGACTATTTTTTAATTCATTATAATCACGGCATTGTTTAATATGGGTAAGAATCATTTCCAACCTTTTTTGTTCAACATGATGTTTTTTGTGGTTTCTTCTTTTCTGTTTTTAAATTATCAGTATTTATAATCATTGAATCACCCTCCTGGAAAAAAGCCTTTATTCACACCTCCATATTAGTATAGTTTTTTATTCTCTTCTTTACAAACATATATTAACATAAAAGTTAATATATGTCAATACTTGCGATTCAACAAAAAAAGGCGATAGAATCGTCTTTTAAATTAGCTAAATAGCA
>CAZZCM010000119.1:0-2036 GCA_964652445.1 uncultured Muribaculaceae bacterium
ATATCGCTATAAAATCAAATACATGGTATAATGAACTTAGAGGTGAAATATGGCCACATTAAATGAAGAATTGCTTTATCAAATTTATAGTATAGTCGAAGAAATTCCCCAAGGAAAAGTTGCCACCTATGGACAAATTGCTAAATTGTTAGGACTAGATAATAACTCAAGGCTAATAGGTAAAGCACTAAAATATGCTAGCATATACGGTAATTTTCCGTGCCACAGAGTGGTTAATCATCAAGGAAGGCTCGCCCCCAACTTTCCAAATCAAAAAGCACTTCTTCAAAAAGAGCAAGTTAAATTCAAACCAAATGGCTACGTCGACCTAAAACAAAGTAAGTGGCAAACATAAATCTAATTTGAATAAAAGAAAATTCATGATATAATAACAAAGAGGAGGGTGTTATGAAAATATTAAAAGCCATAATAGCATTACTTTTATCTGTTTTCGCAATAATTGCCTTATATACTTTATTTGTAATAGCAAATATCAGTTCATTTTTTAGTACGGATAATATCCAAAAAGCAACCTCAAATATAGATATAATTCACGAAATAGAAAAAATCCAAAACAGTACAGCCACTACTGGCAAAAAAGCTGAGATTGCTGATATTATCAATACCGCCTATGATGAAGCCGAAAGTCACGGTATTCCAAAAACATTAGTAGATGAAATATTTAATTCAAAAGAAGTCAAAAGCTTTTTAGGAGAGGCTGTTGGCAATACAACTGACTATATAGTGAATGGAAAAGTAACTGAGTCATTAACAAGCGAAGACTTTAATAAACTCCTAGATGACAACATCGATAAATGGATAGAAGATAGTAATACCGACATCAGCGATTCCAAAAAAGAAGTTCTAGTAATTAGAATCAAAAATGAAAGTAGAGGAATAATAGATAATTTACCAAATACCGAAACCATCAATAAAACTTTTGATGAAAAAACCTTAAATCAAATAAGATTTATCTTCAGTAATAAAGTCAAAGTTGCCCTAGTCATTCTTATAGTTACAGCCATGACCATCATATTACTCTTAAAAAGAAAACAAAATAAATATTTAGGATATATAGGTGCAATTGCTTTAATCACTGGATTAATAACCGTTGCTACTAGCTTTATAATAAATGATATCGTTGCCCTAGCACTTAATAACTATAACCTATCCTTTATGACAAACTCATTTAGTTCAATCTTCTCACATCAAATTCTAATCACTGGAATTGTTTCAACTGTCATTTCAATAATTATATTTATCATATATGGATTATTAAATAGAAAAAAACAACTCAAAGCTTAGTTGTTTTTAATTTTACCTTTAATAAAGGCATATATAATTGGAATCAATGAAACAAACACAATTGCAATAATAATCAAACTAAAATGGTCAGCCACAAACGGAATATTACCAAAGAAATAACCCAAACACAAGAATAAAGTTACCCAAATCATTCCACCTAAAGCATTAAAAGTAAGGAATTTTTTATAATTTAATTTACCCATACCAACAACAAAAGGAACTATAGTTCTAATAATTGGCATAAATCTTGCAATAAAAACAGCAAGACTACCATATTTAGCTATTAGTGCATCAGCTTTATCCAAATTTTCCTTTTTAATAATTGTAAATTTTTTATTATTTAAAAGCTTCCGCCCAAAGTGCTTACCAATTTCATAATTGATAGTATCACCAAGGACAGCCGCAAAAATAATCAAAATAAGTAAAAACCAGAAATTAAGCTGTCCAATACCCGCAAAAGTGCCCGCCGCAAATATAAGCGAATCACCAGGTAAGAAAGGCAAGAAAACCAAACCAGTTTCACAAAAAATAATTAAAAATAATAATAAATAAACAAACGATCCATAATTATTAATAAAATCTCCAATATATTCATCACAATGTAAAATAAAATCTATAATAACCATTTTTACCTCCATTAATAAACTACATCATTATAACACACATACAAAGCAAGGTCAAAAGCTATAGAAAACCTTCTATTAAATAATAAAAACCCACATCAAGTGAGT
>CAZZCM010000120.1:0-1971 GCA_964652445.1 uncultured Muribaculaceae bacterium
ATTATACCATAAAACCATCTTCGTATTAATGCCTTTTATGCAAAAAAAAGAACCCTTTGGTTCTCACATTATTTAGAAAGTATTTTTGCATTACCAATTGTTTTTTCTTCGCTTTCCAAAGCAAGAAAATCGACTTTACCAACACTAGTTAATGGTAACTCATCTCTAACATGGTATTCACAAGGAAGTGCATATTCTTGTATGTTTTTTATACATAGTGCCTCAATTTCATCTAAAACAGTATTATAATCACCAGTATAATCCTCTCTCAAAACAATATGCGCCTTTGGTAATCTTCCTTGACCATGATTAATATCATCTATCCCGACTACGGCACAAGATTCCACTGCTTCGTGTGAAGATATAACATTTTCAATCATTGAAGGGAACACTTTAAAACCATCATATCTAACAATCATTCTCTTCATTCTATCAACAACAAAAATATTTCCATGCTCGGTCATGTATCCAATATCTCCAGAATGAACCCATACTTTCCCATCGCTATGCATTCTTAATATATCATCCGTTGCTTCTTCATTATCAAAATATCCTAACATTGTGTTTGGACCAGTCACACAAATTTCACCAGTTTCATTATATCGACATTCTTCCCCTGTAACAGGGTCAAATATTGCAATGACAGTTTTTACAAAAGGAATACCTACACTACCTATTTCGTTATTTTCATCAATTGTTCCAGCTACACCACCGGTCACTTCTGTCATGCCATATCCTTTAGTTATTTTAGAAGTACAATTATGATTTGCAAGAAATTCATTAGCATCTTTCTCTAAAGCAATCTTCATGGCATCACCGCCAACTGTTGGTGCGATTATATATGATAAATCGGCATTAGCCAATTTTTTACTATCAATAATTGTTTGCCAGTAAGATGGAACACCTACCATGTGAATAGGTTTATACTTAACTAATAAATCATCAAATTTTTTAGGATCAAATTGCGGTATCAAAATGGTTTCCATACCAATTGTCAAAGGTAAATGTAATCCCATACCAACACCATATGCTATAAATGTTGGCATAATATCAAGCCAATTATGTTCTCTCTGCATATCAATTCCTGTAAGTACACTTTGGAGGGCAACAGAGTTAATATTTTCATTTGACAATACAACACCTTTGGGCTTTCCAGTTGTCCCACCAGTATGTTCAATAACTAAAGGACTATTTTGAATATATTCGGCTTCAACTACACCATTATAATTTTTTCCGTTGCTCATAAAATCTGCCCATTTAACAGTTTTATCATCAAATTTTATTTTCAATTTGGAATCTTTCATGGAATCAAAGAAGCCCTTTAATCTATAGCCCAAATTCAATCCTATTGGCAATGACTCTGCAGGTGATACAGCTACAATCTTATCAACTATTCCCTCATCTACTAATTTCTTCACTTTATAATAATAAGAATCAATAATGATAACTAGTTTCGAATTGACCTCCTCAACATATTCCCTGATACCTTCATCACTTGTTCTTGGATCAACCATATTAGCTATTGCACCTATTTTACTGCATGCATAAAACAAATAGGCTGCCTCTGGAATGTTTGGTAAAGAAATTGTTATAATATCCCCATAACTAACACCTGCTTCTTTTAAAGCAGATGCAACTGAATCTATATTTAAAAACAATTCTTCAAAGGTTATTTTTCTTCCGAAATAGCTTAAAGCTGTCCTTCCTAAATATTTGCTATTACATTCAAACAAATATCGATAACAACTTGTTTGTGGCATTTCAGTTTTTATTTGGTCTTCATCATAGTATTTTAACCAAGGTTTATCCTTACTTGGATAACCTGTAAGTGGTCCAAGCATCTCACCTTTAGCTAATTTGCTTAAAGTCAAATCTTCTAAAATGTCATTCATTTTCTTTTCCCCCTAATCTTACAACATAATACAATTCGTATTATAACATTTTTCTGAAAATTTGCAACTTTATACAAAA
>CAZZCM010000121.1:0-1961 GCA_964652445.1 uncultured Muribaculaceae bacterium
AAAATGGTGGGCGATATAGGACTCGAACCTATGACCCCTTGCTTGTAAGGCAAGTGCTCTAACCAACTGAGCTAATCGCCCATTTTTTTCGTCTGGACGTAATTAAATATAACATTTATACCGCTATTTGTCAATAGAATTTGAAGCATTTTTTATACTTTTCAATTTTTTTGACATCCATATCGGCAAATTCTTTTCTAAAGTCTGAAAACCACTAGGAGTTTCAATAATTCTTCTCTTTCTAGGCTTACCATTCATACGATATTGAATATTCTTAATACTAAGCTTCAAATGAGCCTCCACATCATCAACCTCAAGAATTTCAGTATATATACGATCACCAACCCTGACAAAATCAGAAATATTTCTAACAAAACCAGTAGAAATTTCAGAAATATGTATTAAACCATTATAAAACTCTCCAAACGAAACAAATGCCCCATACGGTTCAATACATGTAACAGTTCCTCTAACAATTTTCCCTTTCTCATACTTCGCCATACGAACACCTCTAAAACCATTATAGCACAAAAAGTCCAAAAGAAAAACCATTACAAAATATCCAAAAAAATATCATAATTATTTGCCTAACCTCTAAATATATTATATAATATACAAGGTGATAAAATGACAGAAGAAGAAAAAATTAAAGAAATAATCAACAAATTAAGACCATTTTTAATATCAGATGGTGGAAATATAGAATTTGTTAGATATGAAAACAATATTGTATACATCAAAATGTTAGGAGCATGCGCAGGCTGTGAGCTTATCGACATAACCCTAAAAGAAGGAATAGAAGGAGCCATCAAAGAAGAAGTTCCAACCGTTAAAGAAGTCATAAACATATCCGACATAACCAGTGCTTAAACACTGGTTATTTCTAATCTATACAGTTTCTAACCATTCAATAGGTGTAAAGTTTAAAAAACTTTTATAAAAATTATAAATATGCTTTAGAACAATTTGATAATCATTAACTCGATTAATGATTTTTTCTAATTCATCATCACTTTTAACCCCACTAATAATATCTTCATATAAATCAAAATAATATGTAGGATAAAGCATCCTCGCCAAAAAAAGTAAATACTCATCTTGTGTTAAACGTGTATACATAAAAAAGCTATTAATATCCTCATTTATATCTTCACCAGCAAAATATCGATGTTTAAAATACTCAGCCATATCCCTTACCCTATAATCAACAACCAAATTAAAAGGATTATATAAATCAAAAAGCGTATTATCACTTCTAATTCTATCATGCGAAATACAACTCATCGCACCTACATTACTACCATGACTATTTAATAGATTTACAAGTTGAATAGCCGTTTCCCCCATCCCAACAAAATAACTAAAAGTATCCCTTATTTTTGGATGCTTTTGACCTAACTGACTAATTTCATATTCCAAATAATCAATCTTATTCGACCATAAATTACCCCAATCAGTCCGATTAATATTAACCTCTCCTTTAAAACCAGTATTCAAAAATGGTAATAAATTTTCCAAAGTAATATTACCCTCAAAATAATATAATTTCATCAAAACATAAGGAACACCATTAATAAGTGTAGCCACTTGTCCATCCTTGTTTAATATAATTTGATGAACATAAATACCACGTTTCAAAGCCTCAAGATGTAAATTATAAATATCCTGAAGCAAACCAACTTCACCATCATAAACTAATAAAGCATAACGTGAACCAAAATAATCAAAATAAAACATTTTACTATTTTGATGAATATCATCAACAATCATATTGTAAAAATAATTAATAGCATTCTTCAAAGATATTCACCTCACAATTAAATATATAAAACTATATAAAATTATGATACAAATAACCAAAAAATGATAAAATTCTTTACTCAATATCGATTTTTAAAATAAATTAACGAAATGTTATTGCATTATACCCAAACATATGTTATAATCATTATAGATGATAA
>CAZZCM010000122.1:0-1960 GCA_964652445.1 uncultured Muribaculaceae bacterium
CTATCTGTGCTAAATCATTTAAAGTCATAATAGGTTGACTTCTAAATATTCCATAATTCATTTATCAATCCTCGCTTTCTATAAACTAATTTCATAATTATTTTCTAATTCTTCAATAAATTTCACTTGCTTTTTATCATTATCAAACTTAAAATATCCAATATCTTCATTTACATCTATTACTTTGATAGTATCTACATCATATAAATAAACCTTAAAAGACATAATATTTAAATTTGATTTTAAATACTGCAATACTTTATATTGATTGATAGTATCAACATTGTTTTTTTGTATTTCTTCATTACTCAATAATTTCATAAAATCACTCACTTTCTTAAATTCGAGCATAATAAAAGATACTCTTTCAAGTACCTTAAACTATTATATTTATTAGGTTTGTAGTCATTCTTTCTTTAGGTTGGGTTAAACATATTCCTCCATGTCCTGCATCTATTACCACTTGTAAATTATTCATATTCTTCCCCCTTCTATAGGTTAGTATATGTAATTTATCAAATTTGGTTAGAGCTTTTAGATATTTGAAAAAATACTTTTCTGAAAGGATATAAGATAAATCTTATACTTGATAATAAATATTGCTTTAATCAACTTTATATATTGAAACATAACATCAATAAAATTTGATGAATTATTGAGTTATGCATAAAAACTACACAATTTCTTATGTAGTTTTTTAAGTGGTTTACCTAGTCGTCAGAAACTAGGTTTATCGCCAAAATTGATTAGTTACACCGTTTTTAATTCTATTCATACAAATTGTAATTTATCGGTTATTTCAATATTACTTTGTTTGTTTAAATAACCAATCTCTTATTGCTTCGATTTTATATACATAATCAAATGAATACATATGCTCACTGGTTCCTGTAGCCGTTCCACTTGGTAATGTTGTTCCTAATTTTAATTCGGCAAAGTTTATATCATATCCTTCACTTAATAGTTCTGCTACTGCCGTATCAAATTCTTCATTACTCCACCCAGCATCCCAGTCTGTTGCAACTCCAAAATTAACATTGTCTTCTTTAAAATTACTTTTTAATTCTGTCCAACCTGCACTTGCTTTTGAATCTCCTGCAGATACTACATAAAAGAATTTTTGATTTTCTATTGATCTTAAGCCTTCGTTATCCCATTGTCCACTTACAAATAAATATGCTGTAAAGAAGTTTGGATAATTTATTGAAAAATACATACTTGTCATACAGCCACCTGATTGTCCTGTTGTATATACTTTGTCTGTATTTATACTATATTTATTTTCAATTTGCTCTATAAGTCTTATTATCATATCTGCTTCGTCTGATGTTTGAAAATTATCATCTGCCAATGTTTCTGATGCAGCAGGAACCAAAACAAAGCATGGATGTTTTGCTTGTTCTTCTTGACTTGCCCATATAATTCCACCATATCCTTGAGTTAACTGTGCTTTGGCACCTTTTCCAGTTGTTGAGCTATCTGACATAAATAATATTAAAGGATATTCTTGCGATGAATCATAATTTTCTGGAATGTATAAATTATATTCTAAACTTTTTCCTGTTTTTTCATCCTCATAAGTTAATACTTGATATTTGTCTACTACTTCATTTATTAAATTTTGTAATTCTGTATCGCTAGACTTATCAATGGCACCTGCTCCTGCCATTCCACCTCTGCCACTACCAGCACCATCAAAATTTCCTTTTCCGTTATCTATTGTTTGATTACTTCTAGTTATAAAAAATATCAAAATTCCCAATATAATAACTAAAATCATTATTAACAGTACAATTAAAACTTTGTTTTTTTTCATAATCTACCTCCAATATAATTTTATTAGAAAAAGTTTAATTAACATCAAAAATAATAAATCTATAACAAAAATTACTATTTGTATACAAGAACATTATATCATTTTTTTATAAATATTTATAGTGCTTTTTAATCTCATGTCAAA
>CAZZCM010000123.1:0-1924 GCA_964652445.1 uncultured Muribaculaceae bacterium
ACAGATGGATTTATTTACTAATTATGTAGAATTAGATAAGAAAAGAAAACAAGATTTTATTGATGAAAAAAATGAAAGAAAAATACAAAAAACTATAATAGAAATACAGGAAAAATACGGAAAAAATTCTATTCTTAAAGGGATGAATTTACAAGAAGGTGGAACTACTATTCAAAGAAATGGTGAAATAGGAGGTCATAAAGGATGAACAAATATGATGATATTATAGATTTACCTAGACCAGCATCTAAACATCCTAAGCTAGGTGATGATTCAAGAGCTGCACAGTTTTCACCATTTGCTGCATTAGTTGGATATGATGAGCAAGTAAAAGAAACTGCTAGACTTACCGATAAAAGAATAGAAATTGATGATGGTTTAAGAGAAATATTAAATAATAAATTAAATTATATTTCAGATAATATTCATGATAATCCTTATGTATCAATAACTTACTTTGATGTTGATAAGAAAAAAGGTGGAGGAAAATATAAAGCAAAAGAAGGAAGTATTAAAAAAATTGATTCAGTAAATCAAGAAGTTATATTTACTGATAAATTTAAAATACATATGGAAGATATATTATCCATTTCAAGTGATATATTTAAAAACATTGAAGAAGACTAAATTATTAGTTTCCTTTTTTTTGTTCTATAAGAAATGAGAAAGGAAATATGCTATAATGGTTATAGTTAGAAGGTGATACAGTGTCTGTAATAAAAGATTCTTTATATGGATTTGTAATAGGTGATGCTATTGGTGTACCAATAGAATTTGAAGATAGAAAAAAACTTATGAGTAATCCAGTTACATCAATGTTGGGATATGGGAGTTATGATGTTCCAGATGGAACTTGGTCTGATGATACTGCTATGACACTTGCTACAATGGATTCCATAATCAAACAAAAGGGTAATATTAATTACAATGATATAGCTGATAAATTTTGTAATTGGGTAAACAATGCCGATTATACTGCTACAAACGAAGTGTTTGATATAGGTATTACAACTAAATATGCTCTAATGAGATATTGGGATGATAAAAGTGATGCTACTAAATGTGGCGGAACAAGTATTAATGAAAATGGGAATGGTTCACTTATGAGAATGTTGCCAATAGCTTTATATTGTTATTATAAAAATTTAAAAGATAATGAAATTTTAAATATAGTAAGGAAAACATCAGCAATTACTCATGCTCATGAAATAAGTATAACGGGTTGTTATATTTATGTTAGATATATAATGTTTTTATTAGATGGTAAAGATAAACTAGCTGCATATAGTATGGTTAAATGTTTAGATTATGATATGTTTTCAAAAGAAACGAATGATGTATATTCAAGAATATTAAAAGAAGATATTTCAAAAATTGATGTAAATGATATAAAATCATCTGGATATGTTGTTGAATCGTTAGAGACGGTTTTATGGATAATAATTAATTGTAATAGTTATAATGAATCAATTATAGGAGCTATTAATCTTGGAGGAGATACAGATACAATTGGTGCAATAACAGGTTCTATTGCAGGATTATTATATGGTTATGATAAAATAAGTGATAAATGGATAAATAAACTTAGAAATAAGGAATATTTAGATAAAATCATAGAACAGTTTGAAAAATTATTTAATGTAGAAGTAGAGGTTAAGAATAATGAATGACGATTTTTTTAATTATTTAGTAGCTACTGATGAACTAGATGATTTTTTAGGATATGAACCTAAATGTCCAGAATGTGGTAATAAACTTATAGAAATAGTTTATGGTATGCCTGGTTCGGACATTATGGAACAAGTAGAAAAAGGTGAAGTATTTCTTGGGGGTTGTATGGTAAGTGATGTTAATCCAAAATATCATTGTAATACTTGTGAAAGATCTTATTTTGAAAATTTAAAAGATTATATAGATGAAGAAA
>CAZZCM010000124.1:0-1841 GCA_964652445.1 uncultured Muribaculaceae bacterium
CTTTTAGGAATGCCTTTTTGTAAGCACGAATTAGATATTGCAATTAAAAGATTAAAAGAATTTGGATTGAAACCTGTTATAATGCCTAATGCTTTAAAAGATATGGATTATATTGAAAAACACCCAGAGGCTAGAGCAAGTGATTTAAAGCAAGCCTTTATGGATGATAGTATTAAAGCTATTATAACTGCAATTGGAGGCAATGATACCTATAAAACTATTCCATATTTAATGGAAGACAAAGAGTTTATTGAAGCAGTAAAAAATAATCCTAAAATATTTACAGGATTTTCTGATACAACTAATAATCATTTGATGTTAAATAAATTAGGATTATCTACTTTTTATGGTCCCTGTTTATTAGTTGACCTTGCTGAATTAGATAATGAGATGTTACCATACACAAAAGATTATTTTGAAAAGTTTTTTCTAAATGATTCTAGTTTTGAAATTAAATCTAGCCCGGTATGGTATAGTGATAGAGAAAGTTTTGGCCCTGAAGAAATAGGAAAACCAAGAGAAGTACATCAGGAGCAACATGGGTTCGAAACATTAAATGGAAGTGGTGTAATAACTGGTAAACTTTATGGCGGATGTTTAGATAGCTTATATGCTATTTATACAAGTGAAAGATACGGTAATGAAAATCAAATATATACTGAATATAATATTCTACCAACCATGGATGAATGGAAAGAAAAAATATTATTTATTGAAACATCCGAAGAAAGAATGCATCCTGATAAATTAGAGGAGATTTTGAAATTTTTCAAAAGTAATAAAATTTTAGAGAGTGTAAGGGGCATTATCGTAGGTAAGCCTATAGATGAAAAATATTATGAAGAATATAAGGAAGTTTATAGAAAGGTATTTTCTGATTTAGATACTCCAATATTATTCAATGTTAATTTTGGGCATTCAGTACCAAGATGTATTATACCTTATGATGCTGAAGCAACCATTGATTACGATAATAAAAGAATATTTATTAATAGTCCAATTTTTGAAAACGAGAAAAATAATATTAAAAGTAAATAATTGTTAAAAAGTATCAATAAAATTGTTGATGCTTTTTGTTATACAAATAGCTAATTAAGAAAAATTAACGAAATGTTATTGTATTATATCCAAACGTATGTTATAATTGTTATAGATGGTAAGGGGGAATAACCATGTTAAGAACTTATGTATTTAGATAGAAAATAATCTTACTAAAACTAAAAAACGTGGAAATAAGAGAATATAGAAACTACTGAAAAATATTATATTTCTAGTTTAGGTGAAGATAGAAAAAAGGTAACTAAAATATTTGAAAAGAAATTGATATAAAAATAAACGATAAATTTTAGTTGTTAGAATTGTTAATCAAATTAAAAGATAGTATAATATGATTGATAATTTGCTTAATAAAATTCGTTTAAAGGAGGTGCATAAAATGACTGACAAATTAATTGGAAATGAGAGAAACATCTTATTTTATAATGATGAAGAAGGCAATACACAAGTTGAGGTATTACTTGAAAATGAAGATGTTTGGTTAAATACAGAGGCGCTAGCAAAATTATTTAATATAGATAGAAGTGGTATTGTTAGACATATCAATAATATTTATAAAGATGAAGAATTGGAAGAAAATAGCACATGTGCAAAAATTGCACATGTGGGGAATGATGGGAAGCAAACCTATAATACAAAGTACTACAATCTTGATATGATTATTTCTATTGGATTTAGGGTTAATTCAAAAAAAGCAATAAAATTTAGAACTTGGGCCAATAAGATAATAAAGGACTATATGGTTCAAGGATTTGCTTTAAATGATGAAAGATTTATGAAAGCAA
>CAZZCM010000125.1:0-1826 GCA_964652445.1 uncultured Muribaculaceae bacterium
CATATACTATATATAAATAAATCTAGGTTAAAAGCCTAGATTTATTGGTCAAATGAAGTAATATAGTACTTTAATTAGTTTTTACTTTGACAATTATTGGTTTATGATCGCTGATGGAAAGCTGCGGTTGAGAAATACTTTCCACTTTCCATTCTTTTGGAATAAAGATATGATCAAGTGGTCCAAAATTAATTTCTCTATAGCTGTTTTCATTGGCGTCTACTCTTTTGATTCCTATTAGGTTTAAGCTTTGAATAAATTCTCGAAGATTTTTATTTTTTAATGTCATATTAAAATCACCAGTTAAAATAATTTTTTTGCCTTCACTTACTAATTGTTTTATTACTTGTTTTATAAATAATAGTTGTTTTGCTTTAACTTTAGGGTTTAAATTATCTAAGTGGGTGTTTAAAAATACGATGTCAGCAAAATCAGCTCGGGTGATTATTCGTGGAAACACTGTTCCGCGCCATGGTAATTTCGTTGTGTGAATTCCCTTTCCTAAAGATTGCTTAAAAATAATTGAGTTAGTTTCATCAGCTAGTTTTATGGGAAATATGTGTCCTAGTTTACCAAATCGGCCATTACCATATATTTTATAACCATAATCTGTTAGTATTGGCTCACATAATCTTAACTTTCTAGTAGTTGTTTCTTGGGTACCTAATATATCAATGTCATTTTCCATTATAAATTTGATAAATGAATAACAATTGGTTTTATCTTCTAATGTCTGATAAGGATGATAGGTATTTTGGAAATTAAATGTGGCAATGGTTAATGTATTTTTCATATTAAGCATCAATCCTCTCTGCTTAAGAATTTAATTATTTACTCTTCTAAATAAGTTAAATAGTTTTCAAAACCTTCTTCTTTCATTTTTTCTTTTGGTATAAATTTTAAGGCTGCACTGTTAATGCAATAACGTTTTCCGCCTAATTCTTTGAGACCATCATTGAATATGTGTCCTAAATGATTTTTACTGGTTTTAGAAACTACTTCGGTTCTAACCATAAAATGACTTAAGTCGGTATGTTTTTCAATGTTTTTTTCTTCTATTGGTTTACTAAATGTTGGCCATCCACAGTCTGATTGAAATTTGTCTTTTGATGAAAACAAGGGCTGATTGGTGTCGATGTCTACATATATACCCTCTTTAAAATTGTTATAGTATTTATTTTTAAAGGCTGGTTCGGTACCTTTCTTTTTGGTTACATAATAAGTCATATCTTTGTTTAAAACTTCTCTAAATTTGTGGTGGGGAATATGGCAATAACTAAATGGATGTTTTTCTAAAAATTTTTGATGATATTTTTCAGCTCGGGTGAAATTTTTTAATTGTTCTACTTCAATGACTATAGGTTTTTTATATTTTTTTTGTAAAGATTCTAAGGAATTAACAATTATTTCAACATCTTTTTTATCGGTATAGTATATTCCTGTTCTATATTGTATGCCTTCATCTTCTCCTTGTTTATGGAAAGATGTCGGGTCTATTATATCATAATAATAATCTAGTAATCTATCTAATTTTATGATACTTTGATTATAAATAACATGTACAGCTTCAGCGTGTCCGCTACCTTCACAAACTTTTTTGTAGTTCGGATTTTTTCCGTTTCCGTTGGCATATCCGACTTCAGTTCCGATTATTCCATCGATTAAGTCGAAGTATTTTTGCACACCCCAGAAACAGCCACCAGCTAAATATATGTCTTTCATAGGCATCACCTCTTATTTATTATGATATAAATAGAAATTTCTATAACTTTTAATTAATAGTTTCTATCTTATCACTAACATAAAAGCTAGTCAATGAAAAAAAC
>CAZZCM010000126.1:0-1823 GCA_964652445.1 uncultured Muribaculaceae bacterium
GATAAATTAATTTTCGATACAGAAGTAATCGAAGTAGAGGAGGAAGAATAATGAATTTATTGAAGAAAAAAATTACTAATATATATATATATATATGGCTTCGCCAAAAATATACAAGAGGGGAGGTTGTTTGCTAACAATAAAACAATCTCTCTTTCCAGAAAGGAGGGAGTGCTATTAAACAATAGTCGCTCCCTTTTAGGTGGTGCCTTATGAAAGTAATGAGTGGAATGTTAAAACAAAACGTTGATGGTGCAGAATATGAAACATTGCTTTGCCCATACATGGTGGGTGATATTTTTGTTACTACTAACAGCGTCAATCCCGAAACTCGATACAAAGGCACAAAATGGCAAAAAATAGAGGACGAAACATTTTTAATGAGTGCAAGTGAAACTTACCCAGTAAAAAGTACTGGTGGAGAAAATGAGGTAACACTAGCGATTGAGCATATACCAGAACATAAACACACAACCGCTATAAATAGAGCAGACGGTGGCGGTAGTCAATCTTGGGGAGGATTAATTGGTTATTCCAACGTTACTGGTGTCGTGCTAGGTCAAGCTTCAACAAGCTCGGTTGGTGGTAACCAGCCTCACAACAATATGCCAAAGTTTTTTGCTGTATACATGTGGCTAAGGGTAGCATAATTTAATAGCACGCAATGTGTGGAAAAAACAGTTGAAAAAGATAAAAGCGTTTTAGTAAATGCAAAAGATGTAATAGTGGAGACAGATAGTACATCTACACCTAAAAAAGGTAAAAGGTTAGATATGTATTTAGACGAAATATCAAAAGAGGTATATCTTACCGAGGAAACAGTTGTCGGAACATTTTTTGATGGTAAACCAATATACAAAGCTTACATAAATGATGTTACCAACGGCGAAAACGCTAAAAGGCTGTTAAGCAACGTTGATACTATTGTGGATAAATCAATTTGGATAAAGTCAAAATATTCCAATTACTGGCAAGTGCCTTCCGTTGCAGGGCTGGTAAACACACAATATGAGATTGACAATTACATTGAATCTAGTGATGATAAGTGTTTAGTATTAATATTGGGAACATCTTTTCAACAAAGCAACTTACCGATAAAAGGCTGGATAAAATACACGAAAACAACAGATTAAGAGAGATTAAAATAATGTTAGTAAAAATTATTATGGAACTATTTAAAAATCTTTTTAAAGGTAAAAAAATAAATGCTAATGAAGTAGCAATCTTAAACGAAAATAGCAAATATGAAATATTAGACACATATTTAGCTAAATATTTGGGGCAACCAAAAATGTCGGTGTTGTGGGAAAATTCTTCTCCAACTAGTAGTTTTCCGGCACAAACCGTAACTTTAAGCGAAACAATTACAAATTTTAAATTATACACAGTTATTTACAAAATGGCGACGGACAATGCAATGTTATTTTCAAATACGTCAATCGTAGGGTATAACCAAAGAACGAGCTTTTGTGGTTCAAACATCCTCAACTACAGAGAAATAGCTGGGATAGATGATTGTAGTTGCACATTTGGTGATAATTATGAAATAAAAAGTTATGGTAATGGTGGCACGGTCGCGAATCAAAGGTGCATACCGATTATGATTTTAGGACATAACCAATAAAAGAAAGGAAAAGATATAATGGAAGAAATATTGATGTATATAATTACAACTTTAATTGGGCTGATTTTAGGCTATTTAGTAAAAGAAGTATCGAATTATAATACTAGAAATAACGCTTTACAAGGTGCGATGCGTAACCTATTAAAGTCAAATTTAGTTAATCAATTTTATACATATGAAGAAAAAGGTAGCATACCAA
>CAZZCM010000127.1:0-1820 GCA_964652445.1 uncultured Muribaculaceae bacterium
TAATTATTTTAGATATTATGTTACCCAAAATAAACGGAATAGAAATATTAAAAGAAATAAAAGCAAACGAAATCAAAGCTAAAATCATTATGCTGACAGCCAAATCAAGCCTTGATGATAAATTAAAAGGATTTGATATCGGCGCAAACGATTACGTAACCAAACCATTTCATATAGAAGAACTGATTGCCCGCGTAAATGTATGGCTTAGAAGCAATCGCAAAGAAAAAGATATCATCGAATATAGCGATTTATCCTTAAACATTAGAACTTCTACTCTACTATGCACCAGTACAAATGAATCCATTAATATTCCTTATAGAGAATTTTTACTACTAGAATATCTTATGAATAACAAAGAACAAATTGTATCAAAAGAACAAATATATGATAAAGTTTGGGGTATTGGTAACGATTACGAATCCAATAATTTAGAAGCATATTTATCATTTTTAAGAAAAAAAATAAAAATAATCGGGTCACAAGTAAACATCAAAGCAGTTCGTAATCTAGGATATAAGATGGAAAGAGGATAATCTTGGAAAACCTAAAAAAGAAAACATTTTATACCATTTTTATAATTATCTCTTCACTTGCTTTTATTTTCGCAATACTCTTTAATGTCCAAACATATAAAAGAGAGTATCAAGAAATATTAAATAATTTAACCAGAATGCAAAACCTTACCGATAATAAATTTCAACTATTTGAACAAAATAAAAAAACAACAAACGAAGAAGAAATTCGTAATAGAAAAATCATGGACTATGAAGTGTATACTTTTATTTTAGATAATACAAATAATATTATCGATCAAATAAGTCATAGTGATAACGAAAATATAAATAATGATGTATTAAATGAAGCCAATAATATTTTGACAAAAAACAAAGAAAGTAACCTCAAAATAGGCATTTTATACTTTACCAATTACGCTTATAATTTAAATAATTATGACTCCCTAACAATTATTAATACAATGAATACAAAAAATATCTTACTTACAAGTTTATTGATATCCATTCTTCTAATATTAATCGGCGAAATAATTATTTATCTTATAGCCAAGAAATTGACCGAATGGATTACCAAACCCGTTTTAGAAAGCTTTGAAAGAGAAAAAGAATTTGTGGCCAATGCTTCCCATGAACTAAAAACACCACTCGCTGTTATGATGGCAAGCATCGATTCCTTAAAAGTAAATAAAAACAATGAAAAATGGATTAACATTTTAAAAAACGAATCAGATCGCATGAATGATTTAATTACAAGACTACTTGATTTAGCCAAATCAGAAAATTTAATTTCCAAAGAAAATTTCACAGAAAAAGATTTATCAAAAATTGTAGAAAAAAGAGCACTTATATTCGAAGCCTTAGCCTTTGATAAAAACGTTACCATAAAAACCAATATAAAAGAAAAAATAAACTTTATGTGTCATGAAGGCAGTATTGACGAACTAATATCTATTTTAATAGATAACGCTATAAGTCATAGCTCTGAAAATTCTGAAATAACTATCAATCTATCAAAAATAAAATCAGAAATAAAATTGGAAGTCATCAACAAAGGTGATGCAATCTCTAATGATGATTGTGAAAAAATATTTGAAAGATTTTATCGATGTGATGAAAGCCATAATAGAAAAAGTAACCGATATGGATTGGGACTTGCTATTGCTAAAAATATAGTAGCATCACACAATGGCAAAATATCAGCTTTCTCTAAAGATGGTTATACAACATTTAAAGTAATTTTTAACATTAACAAAAAAAGTTAATGTTTTTTTGAAAAAAACTAACATAAAATAAAATATTTTA
>CAZZCM010000128.1:0-1801 GCA_964652445.1 uncultured Muribaculaceae bacterium
AAAAAAATATGAAGGTGATGCACATGAAAAAACTATTTAACGTCATAAAAGAACACAAAAAGAAAATTTTAAAATATTTATTTCTATTAATTATAATCATTATACTAATTGTCGGAGCTATATTCATAACCACAAAAGCTATAGAAAATATGAGAGCTAAAAACATTAATGATAAAAATTGGCTTCGCAAAAATGTAAATATAGTTAACGATGGTTATATGGGTGATGACATCATGTACATAAAGACTAAAGATTATGTTAGTATATTTAAGCAAAACTATCAAGATATAATCGAAGAAAAAATCAACGCTTTACTTGAAAAAAATGAATACACATTTGAACATCCACTAATCATTTATAATGCTTATGGAACTAATACCTTGTCAGTCAATGTTTATTTTAATGGAGAAGATAATGAGGATATCAGTTATACAGTATCAACCGAGAGTGATGGTATTGCTGATTTCCAACGGACTTTAATTTCAAAAGAAAATAAGGCCTATCAAATAATTGGCTTAGTACCAGGTTGTGAAAATAAAATCACCTTAGAAACAACCGAAAATGAAGAAAAAATAACTTCGCAATTTAAAATTGATTTAAGCAATATAGAAATATTATCAGAAACCATTCTATCAAGTGAAGAGGGCACTTCCAAAAATGAACTTGCTTCTGGATTATATACCCTCCTAGGTAATGATTCAGATGATAAAGATTATGTTTCAATTTATGATAACAACGGAGTAATCAGAGGTGAAATGCCAATAATTGGTTACCGTGCTCATGCACTGTTATTTAACAATAATAAAATGTATCTCAGTATTTCACAAACCAAAATCGCCGAAATAAATAATTTAGGGAAAATCACAAACATATACAAAACTGGTAAATATTATTTGCATCATGACTATACATTTGACGATGAAGGAAATTTACTTGTTCTAGCCAACAATACTGAAAAAGATACTGAAGAAGATTGCATAATCAAAATTGATTTGAAAACTCATAAAGTTACAGAAGTAATTGATTTTGAAAAAATGCTCAAATCATATGCTGAAATGTGTGTAAACGATACTGAAAGTTTTCGAGATGAAGGCGAGGATGGAATAGATTGGCTTCATTTAAATTCTATCGAATATATTGATGGCGATGTCATCTTAAGTAGCCGAGAGACCTCATCTATTATTAAAGTAAACAATATAGAGAGTAACCCACAACTAGCTTATATACTCGCAGACGAATCAATATGGGAAGACACAGAGTTTGAAGAGTATTTGTATAAAAAAGTAGGGGACTTTAAAATCCATGCTGGACAACACAGTGTTAGATATGTCAAAGGTGAAGGGGATGGAATTTACTATCTAGTATTTTTCAATAACAATTATGGTAAAATGACCAGTAGACCACAATTTAGTTATGCAAATATCGGAATAACAAATGATAATGCATTTGCTGGTGATAATTCTTATTATTATGTATACAAAGTAGATGAAAATAAGCAAACCTTTGAGCTTGTCGATAATTTCGCTGTAGACTATTCAGGGATTGTCAGTAGTGTTCAAACATTAGATAATGAAAATATATTAATCGACTCAGGAACAAAAGGTGTTTTTGCTGAATATGACAAAGACCATAATTTAATAAAAAAATACACCGCTAAATTGAATAAATATATGGTTTATAGAGTATTAAAATATGATTTTAGTAATTATTGGTTTAAATAAACAAAACCATCTTTAATAAGAACATTGGAATTTTAATGTTCTTTTTGTTAGTTTGTAAACAAGTAAATGAGGAAAATATG
>CAZZCM010000129.1:0-1783 GCA_964652445.1 uncultured Muribaculaceae bacterium
AGGATGTTAGCATTTTATGACTGGATATGAAAGATTGACCGAGTTAATGCAAGGTCAAATGGATCAAGCACTTATTAAAGTTGTAGAATACCTAAAAAATCTTGAAGGAATAGAAGATTTATTTCTTAACGAAGAAAAAGATTTAAAAGGTATGTGCGACTATGTAAAAAGCAAAGCAAAAGAATTAGCAGTAAACAATGTTGCAGTAGTTGAAGATGAAATAGTTTATCAGTGGAGTTTAACCTACTGGCAACAGTCAAATGAAGCATTAGGAATTAAAAAGGAAGAACCAAGACCTATACCAAAGGTCAATAATGTTGTAACTAATGAAAACAAACCAGAACAAGCACAATTAACCTTATTCTAATATGGCATACATGAATAAAAAGTTACGACATTATGTTGAGGTTGCAGATTCCAAGTTATATATTCCTACTTCATTTCAAAAGTTTATAGATAAGCACAAAACTATTGAAAATATTATTTTAAAACAAGGTAGTACTTGCTATTGTACTAATTGCAAGCAAGAGTTCACTACTACTTCTAAAACAAAAGTTGGCAAGAAAACTAGATGTCCTAATTGTAAAAACAAGTACATAGTGAGAAGATTTACTTTAAAGAATTACGAAACGAAAAAAGACTTAATTTTGATGGAAAAAGTCGAAGATGTATTCGTATTAAGAGTTTTTGAACTATGTTCTACTTTTCAACATGAACTAAAGAGTTTTAAGTATCAATTAAAAGAATATAGACGTGTTTTCTTTGATGACAACAGTTATAACGAAACAGTAGAAAGCGATTGTGTTTTTCATACTATGGGCTTAAGTGTAGTTTGTCATTGGAAAGAACACACTTGTTGGAAAAGAAAAACATGGAGTTGGTACTATAATGGCACTACTATCGGATATATATGCCCTTATAATATAAAACAATTACTCAAAGGCACAACATATCAATATACATTACTTTGGAGAGTAATTCCCAAAGTGAAACCTTTTGATCTAGTATATTTATTTCAACATAGTTTAAGGTATTACTACACTTCATTTGAACTACTTACTAAATTAAGGTTATATAACCTAGCATTAGATTGTCATAAATTTGGTAGTACAAAAAAATCATTTGAAGAAAGATTTGGAGTTCCAAAAACTCTACTACCTTTCCTACAAAAACACAATATTACTTATGAAGAATTAAACGTTTTAAGATGTTGCAAAACTCCTAATATACGTTTATTAAGGTCTTTACAAGGTTGTAACAATTTACTATGGTTGTCTTATAGGGTAGATTTTTTAACTGCTTGGAGAAAGGGTTTACTCTCTTATTCTACAGAGCATGAATATACGGATTATTTAAAATTTTGTATTCAATTAAATTATGATATGAAAGATAAAAACATTTTATACCCTAATAACTTAAAGACATCACATGATAGATTACAACAACTGGTTGAAGTAGTAAAAAATGAAGCAAATAATCGTTTATTAAAGGAAAGATATGAACAACTTAAGGACAATATTTATAAAACAAAGAAATATATCATTTACCCTACTAGTAGTGCAGATGAATTGATAGAAGAAAGCAAACAACAAAGTAATTGTGTAAAGACATATATAGAAAGGTCAGCACTTGGAGAATGTGATATTTATTTTATGAGGTTAATGAGTGATAAAAATAAATCATTAGTAACTGTTGAGGTAAGAAATAATCATATTGTTCAGGCAAAAAGTAAGTTTAATCGGGAACCTACAAAAGAACAATTAAACTTTTTGAATAGATGGGA
>CAZZCM010000130.1:0-1625 GCA_964652445.1 uncultured Muribaculaceae bacterium
TTGCTTACATCTTCGATGTTGGCTGATGTATCTTCTTCGAATTCACCGTTTATTTTCATTAGGGTTTTGAAGTAATTTCCGGTGGCGGTTGGGGTTAAATATTCGTATGATTTATAGCAGTTGGTTTTGTTTGAGCAGAATTGATATTCTAGTTTAAATTTATTGGCTATTTCGTATGAGTCGATTTGTAATTCGGCATTTCCTAATATACTTCCGCTGAAGGAAAGTGTTTCTTTTATTTTTTCTTCTTTTGTTTCTTTGTTTTGGGTCAAATCTTTAGGATTTAGTTTTATATATATGTTTTTGGCTCCTATTTCTCCTTTAACGTAGCTAATGTTGTCGTTGAATTTTAGATACATTGTTTTTTTGGCGTCGGTTTTTGGTATTTCGAAGATTAAAATGTAGCTTTGATAGTCTTGTGTTAGTTTTTGGTCTGTGTAAGGTGTTCCTATATCGGTTAGGCTATCGTTGTATTTTGTTGTTTGGCCATATGATTTGTTATTGATGCGCAAATTGATTAAACCGGTATTTAGGGTTTGGTCTTCATCTGAGGTGGTTCTTTTGATTTCAAATTTAATGACTACTACTTCGGTGTCTGATTCTGTCATTATTGAATTACCATTTTGATCGTTTTCTGTAATGTAAACGTTTTTTATGTTTGCGGCAACTTGGCTGGCTTGAAATGGTTCGTTTTCTTTATAATCAGCTCGATAAATGGCTCTATTTATAAAGATAAGAAATGCTACTAAAATTATGAGAATTGTTAAAATTAAGTTGATTAAGAATTTTCTTTCTTGGTAGGTGTGAACGATATTTCTGAAGTTTTTTCTGATTTTTCGGTTCATTTTGTTTTTGTCGAATTCGACTGCGACTTCAAATTCTTCGTTATCTTTGGTGTTGATGTCTAGTTGTTGCAAATCGGTGGCAAAGTTAAAGCTCTTAATATCGAAGCCTGTGGCTCTTATAAGGGTTAGGATGAGTGATATTACTTGAAAGGCTAAGACTAAAAAGGTGATATCTCGGGCGGCTTTAGAAACACGGATATCTAATATTGCCTCATTTATTCCATGCATTATGTAGTAATCAAAGCCGTATAAAACTATTACTCCGATGTATAAAATGACATTGATAATGTAAAGTTTTTTTGGTTTGTTTTTTACAAATAAAACTGATAATACAATTATTGTTAAAATGATTATCAGCAAGGCGAGAAAGAAACTGTATAAACTTATATAATTGCTGACAAGAAAACCATTACTGGCGGTAATGTAATCACTTATATAATTATTGAAAAAATTGCCTATTATTGTGGTACGATAAATTAAAATTCCCATTAAAATGGCCATGGTTAAATTTATTAGTCTAAAGTATTTTATAAAAAATGCATATGGTTTTCTAAGTATCATACAAGTGGCCCCTTCCCTAATATAATTATTATACCTTAATTATTGTAAAAAAAAAAGTGGTTTTGTCGGTTTTTCTTTACTTTTTATTGAAGTGTGATTAACTTTTATATATTGTAATGTATTTTAAAATCCCCTATTGGGGATTGTTTGTTTATGGTTGCCCCAGTTAGATTCGAACTAACGATCGTGGAGTCAGAGTCCACTGCCTTACCGCTTGGC
>CAZZCM010000131.1:0-1572 GCA_964652445.1 uncultured Muribaculaceae bacterium
AATGGTGCCTGCGGCCGGACTCGAACCGGCACGGTATTGCTACCATTGGATTTTGAGTCCAACGCGTCTACCAGTTTCACCACGCAGGCAAGCTACATATCAATTATATCATAATGTAGTCTTATTTTTACAATTTTTTTAATCTTCTTTATATTTTGTACTGAATAAATCTTTTTCTTCCATTTCTTCTTCGATATTAATTTCTGGCAAATCTTTGGTGGATTTTAAACCGAAGTAATCTAGGAATTGATTGGTTACTCCATATAGAATTGGTCTACCTGGAAGTTCTGATCTACCAACCTCATGTATGAAATTTTTAAAAACTAATTTTCTTATTATATGAGCACTATTAACGCCTCTTATTTCATCAACCATTATTCTGGTTACTGGTTCATTGTAAGCGATGATGGCAAGGGTTTCTAACGCTGACGGTGTTAATGGTTCTTTTGATTCTTCACCGATTAATCTTTTATAATATTGGGCGTGTTCTTTTTTGGTTACTATTTTTAATTTTTCGCCAAAGTATTCTAATTTTAATCCCCTATTATCTTGATTATATTGTTCGTTTAATTTGTGGATTAATTCTTTTAATTTTTCTTTATCTATTTCTAAAATGTTCATTATTTGTTTTATGGTTAATCCATCATCACCGGAAACAAATAGTATTCCTTCTAATATGGCCTCTAAATTCATGGTTACACATCCTTAGCTAGTAATGTTATATTACCTAAATTACGATTTTGTTTGATGATTATGTTTTGTTTTTTGGCTAAATCTAAAATTGATAAAAAGGTTACAACAACATAATCTTTGGTAAAGGTTTCAAATAGTTCTTTAAAATCTAACTGTTTTTTTTCTTTTAATTTGTTTAATATTTCTTTATTTCGCAAACTAACGGAATATTCTTTTTTGGTGACAACGGTATTTAATGGTTTTTCTAATATTTGTTTTTCTTTTAAATTGGCAAAGGCTTTGATTATATCTTCTAAAGTTAAGTCTTCGCTTACTTTTAAGGTGTCGTCTTTAAAATCTTCTAAAACACTGGGAACTTTGGAATAATATTCGCTTCTTTCTTCTTCTAATTTTTTAAATTCGGAAGTTATTTCTTTATATTTTTGATATTCGATTAAGCGATTAATAAGGGTTTCTTTTGGGTCTTCTTCATCTTCTTGTTCTTCTTCTGTTTGTGGGAGTAATTCTTTTGATTTTATTTCGATTAAATCAGCAGCCATAACTAGATATTCACTATCAATATTTAAATTTAGTTCTTCCATTTTGGTAATATAGGTTAAATATTGGTCGGTAATTTCGGAAATTTTTATTTCAAAAATATCTATATTGGCTTGTTTTATTAGATGTAATAATAAATCCAATGGTCCTTCAAAGTCTAGGGTTTTAAAAGTATATTCCATTTTTCTCACCGGCTTCATTATATCATAATCATTGTTATTTTTACAAATTAAAGGCAAAAAAATAACACACTTAAATTATGTTGTTTCCTGGGGAAGTGTGCATGCATAATAACTTTTTTAGAAAGGATATTTCTAATGGAATATCTAGCAATGGTGTTTC
>CAZZCM010000132.1:0-1516 GCA_964652445.1 uncultured Muribaculaceae bacterium
GCCTTATTTTACAAAAAATAAAAGCTAAGCAGCTTTTATTTCATTTATGTAAGCATTAACCTGCGAAGCCCAAGTACTACTTGCCGCATACTTAGAAGCCATCGCATCAGCAGTTGTTAACCCTAAAGCAACATAATTCTTATATAAATTATTCATATAAGCTTTAATTCCTTCCTCAAGAGTTGGGAAACTAGCATAAGCACCACCATTACAGCCACCTTCGCCTTTCATTCCACCAACATTATTACATTGTTTAAGTAAACTACTGCACTCCCATTTACAACCAGTCTCATGCATCACAATTGCCACCGCTAAATATGGGTCAACTCCCAATTCAATAGCCGATGATGCAAATGCATAACCCTGCCCAGAAATAGTTGAATTAAGCGTTCTATTTAATTTTTCAGATAACTCATCTAAAGTCATATTATCATATACAATTTTATTTTTCTCAGCCAAAGCCACTTCCCTATCAATTTCCTCTTGAGATTTAGCTTCCGCCACTTCCACCGGTTTTACCGAAACAATAGATTCCTTTTTAGATAATTCAGATAATCCAGTTTCTTCATTATACATAGCAACCGCCGGCTTTATTTTTTCCTCACTATCCATAAGGACAGTTTTATTTACACTTACATATTCTTTTCCCCTTAAAGCAAGTATCGTCTCACTATACATAGGTACAACAAGACAAAGTATAGTTATGGCCATTATTACGGCCCTAACCGATTTATATTTTTTCATATTCACCCTCTCCTGCTTCATTAGAAAACAGACATTATTGTATCACAGCACCAATATCATGTCAAATTGACAAATATCATGCTTATTAATATTATATGCACCAAATTAGAAAAAATATACTTGTCAAAAGAAAAAACAAGCTATTTAACTCTGTAATTCAGCAATATAAATAGTTTGTTTTGTATCATCATCTTTAGTACAAGTAATCAGCGTTAAAGTCGTTTTCTTTCGATTCCGATAAATAGTAACATCGCCATCTTTATTATCATTATAAATATTCACAATCTCATAAATATAAGTCTTGCCCTTAAACTTAATAGTAGCTAAATCCCCAACACTCAGTTGATATAAATTTTTAAAATAACCTAAATAGCTACTACCAGAATGCGCAACTAAAATCGTATTACCATTCTTCTCATCAGGATAATTAGATGAATCTAATATAGTAACACTTTTCCCAACATTATTAAGTGCATTACCCTTATCATAAAACCCTTGTTCAAGATTAATTTTATCAATTTTTAATACTCCTAAATAATCACTACTACCATCCCCAGTTTCAACAGTAGTTCCAATATCCGCTTCAGCTATATTTTGTGGAGTATTATCAACCTTTTCACCTTCTCTTTCACTATATAAAGAAATACTTACCTTTTCATAAGCCTTATCCTTTTTACCAGTAAAATAATCATTCGTTAATAAAAAAAGCCCAAATCCAATAATTACAAAGCTAATAATAACCACAGCCTTATTACTTAGTTTACTCATAATG
>CAZZCM010000133.1:0-1513 GCA_964652445.1 uncultured Muribaculaceae bacterium
AGTAAATTAACGTATGTGAAGGGAAAATGCTATAAATATTTATTTTTTAGGTATTTGGTGGTATACTAAATTTGGTGGGAGTATGAAAAAGAAGTATGTTATAATTGGTATTATTACTTTAATTATTGTAGCTTTTTTACTTGTGTTTTTGCTGGTACCAACAAAGGTGACTTTTAATGATACGGTAGAGTATGGTTCTAAGTTTGATAGTAAAGATTTTAAAGTCAGTCATTTTGGTATGGACTATACCAAAAATACTAAAGTTAGTGGGAAAGTTAATGAGAAGAAAATTGGGGAATATAAGGTTGTTTTTTCGACGAAGATTGGTTTTGTTATTTTTAAAAACAAGCAGATAGTCAAAGTGGTTGATACGAAAAAGCCAGCAATTGTTTTGAAAGGTGATAGTAAAGTTACTGTCTGCCCAGATTCTGAATATAGTGATGAGGGGGCAGTAGCTACTGATAATTATGATGGGGATATTAGTGATAAGATAAAGGTTTTAAAAAATGAAAATGAGGTAATTTATTCGGTTAAGGATAGTTCTGGCAATAAAGACAAGGTTGTTAGAAAGTTAGTATATGATGATGTAACTAAACCAGAAATTAAGTTAAATGGTTCGAATGTTATTTATTTAACGGTAGGTGATCAGTATAATGAGCTGGGGTCAGTAGCTTCAGATAATTGTGATGGCGATATTAGTTCTAGTGTGGTTATTAGTGGCAAGGTTGATACTAGCAAAATTGGAACTTATACGCTTACTTATAGTGTGGTTGATAAGAAAAACAATAGCTCTAGTGTTGTAAGAGAGGTTAAGGTTAATGCTCGTGGTGCTGGCGGGATGATATATTTAACTTTTGATGATGGTCCTAATCAAGGAACAACGAATGTGATTTTGGACATTTTAAAGGAAGAGGGAATTAAGGCAACGTTTTTTGTAACGAGTAGGGGACCTGACAGTTTGATTAAGCGCGAATATGATGAGGGACATACGGTAGCTTTACATACATATACGCATAGTTATGGGACTGTTTATGCTTCTGATAATGCTTATTTTGATGATTTGAATAAAATTTCTAATAGAGTTAAGAGTATAACTGGTGTGGAATCTAAAATTATAAGATTTCCTGGTGGTAGTTCTAATACTGTTAGTAAGAAGTATTCTGCTGGTATTATGACTAGGTTATCTAAAGAAGTTGAAAATCGCGGTTATCATTATTTTGATTGGAATGTTACTTCTGGTGACGCTGGTGAAACAAAACTTTCTTCGGTCGTTTATAGTAATGTAACACAGGGTTTGAAGAAAAATAGAAATAATATTGTTTTGATGCATGATATTAATACTTGGTCTAGGGATGCTTTGAGAAATATTATTAAGTATGGTAAGGAAAATGGTTATACTTTCGATAAAATTACGATGAGTACACCTGTTTATCATCAGAAAATCAATAATTAGGGTTTAAAACCCGTTTTCTTTTGATTTAATAATAGTTGATTATTCATTAATCGAAAAAAA